>CBDUAW010000001.1:0-36870 GCA_965365215.1 uncultured Eudoraea sp.
CCACGCTGAACAACCCGAAGTTTGATTTAAAGTATTATTTGTCAATATGTTAAAGACTTTCTTTCAATATAAAAGAAAAACCCGCCGGCTTCAGGATTTTAACACGGGAAGACACACGTAAGTTCGCTAAGCGTCCCCAAGACCTGGTTTAGGGCGTTTGCTAACCAGGTAAACCCCTATTAAAACCAGGGTGGCAGCTCCTATTTTCACGGGGGAAAGGGAATCGCGTCCGGTAACGATCGCAAACAGGATCCCTATTAAAGGTTGAAGGTAAACAAAGGCACTTACGGTTGACGCCTTTAATTGGGTAAGGGCATAGGCATTAAAGAGGTAGGTGCAAAAAGTAGTTCCAATTACAACAAAGCCCATTTTCCAGATGGCCTCAAAGGGAAGTGTACCCCATGAAACATCCACAAATTCTGAAATAGTTATGGGAAAGTTTAAGAATAACCCTATCAGGAAAAGCCATTTCATCAGGGTGAAAGGATGATAACGTTCCACCAATTTTTTTACCAGAATAAGGTATAATGCAAAAAACAAAGCATTTACCAAAAACAAAAGGTTTCCGAGGGGAATATTAGGGGCATCACCTCTAATCTCGTTTCCGTAGAGGACTAAAATTAACGCCCCGGCCAGACCAATTAAAATTCCCAACCCCTTCATTAAACGAATCCGTTCTTCAATTAGGAATGCCGATAATACCACTACAATTATGGGTGTGGTAGTGACTAAAACAGAACTATTAATTGGCGTGGATAAATCGAGTCCTTTAAAAAAAGCAAGCATATTGATCGCCATGCCAAATAGCGAGCACAAGAGTATTCGTCCCCAGTCTTCCTTTTGTATTTTCTCTTTTGGAATTAAAAGGGAGATCCCCCAAAAAAGGGCTGTAGCACCTAAAACCCGCAATAAGATGAATCCAAAAGGACCAATATAATTAGGCATCACCCCTTTGGCAATCGTATGGTTAAGGCCGTAAATGGTAGTAGCCCCAAAGGCGGCGAGTATGGCCAGGGTTCGTTTGTTCAAATCGTTAACTTTTCTTTGGCTGCTTCGATGGTCTTTTTACTGTTCCCGATAAATATCTGTTCGCCCAGAACTATTACTGGTCTTTTAAGAAAGGTATAGTGCTCAAGGATCAGCTTTTTGTAATCTTCTTCCCCCAGTTTCTTGTCTTTCAGATTTCTCTCTTTGTAGAGCCTGGCCCTTTTACTAAAAAGTGCTTCGTAGCTTCCAGCAAGGGTTTTTAAGTAATGCAGTTGATCTACCGAAACGGGGTCTTTTTTTATGTCCTGCAGTGTAATACTGCTTGGCACTTTCAATTCCTTTAGTATCCTACTACAGGTATCGCATGTACTTAAATAATAGATCGTATTCATTTTTGTTAGCTAAAGAAGTAAACAAAGAAACCTATTTATCAGCAATTAATTTGCTTTATCAAAACAATACTAGCTGCTCAAGGCTTAATTTTTTTTGAAATAAAGGGACTGGCCTCATCAAACGGGATGGTCAGGTCTATTGGGCCATCCGCATAGGAGGCCACTTCATAAGGATTATAGTACAGCCGTAAGCCCTGCTCTGTAATTCCAACATTCTCGGGAAGACTGAAATAATTATTCTCGAACATAAATCCGGTACTGTTAATCTTTGTCTCCCCGGGGATTCTATGCTTGTCCCTGAAGCTGCGTTCAGCAAGCTGCTCAAAGCCAGAATAATCACGAAACATTTCCCTAACCTCCATGGCCTTTCCACTACGCTTATCAAAATTTAAATAACGTATCGCATCAAAACCGTGCGCACCTCCTGTAAACAAATAAGTGTGAATTTCCACGCAAACAACCCTTTTGTTTTCAAATACGATTGATGCCTCTATCCTGGCTTCCCAGGGGATGGTCTCTACCGGGGAAAAGTCCTGAAATTCTAAATAGGCCTCACGAAAGGAGGCCACCGCTTCGTCTATGGACGGTGTTTTTTTAATTTCTTCAAAAGTGAGTTGTTCCGCAACCATTTCTTTAATAGCTTCATTTAAGCGGTTGCTCGCCTTATTGGTCCCCGTGGCTTCGGGGATTTGGATAGATATTTGTGGACAGCCACTGCAGGCTTCCTCATTATTATAGTTAAAGGTCCCGAATTTTAATTCTTGGTTGTTTTGGCAACCTATTAGGAGAAATACCACTAGAAGGTAAAAGAGGGTAATTTGTGGAATTGGCTTTAAATGCATATCACAAATTTATAGCTTCATTGTAATCTCCAAAAGATAACAATACATTTGTGACCATAAGTACAAAATATGAGTGAAAAAAAGTTGAAGTTTAATAGTAGGGTTATTCATGGTGGTCAGCAGCCGGATGAAGCCTATGGAGCGGTGATGCCACCTATTTATCAAACCTCTACCTATGCTCAGTCGAGTCCTGGGGCTCATAAAGGTTTTGAATATTCCCGGAGTGGAAATCCTACCAGGACAGCCCTGGAAAATTCACTGGCAAGTATTGAAAATGGCGTTTATGGTCTTGCATTTGCGAGTGGCCTTGCAGCAATTGATGCGGTAATTAAACTGCTAAATCCCGGAGATGAGGTTATATCAACCAATGATTTATACGGAGGCAGTTATCGGTTGTTCAGACAGGTATTCGAGAAGTATGGGCTCAAATTCCATTTTGTGGGAATGGAAGATCTTGCTGCCATAGAGAATAGTATCAATAAAAACACCAGTTTGTTATGGGTAGAAACGCCCACTAACCCTATGATGAACGTTATAGACCTTAAGGCGGTTTCCAAAATAGCCAAAAAACACGGGTTGCTGCTGGCGGTTGATAATACATTTGCAACCCCCTACCTGCAGTTACCACTAGATATGGGGGCCGATATTGTAATGCACTCTGCTACCAAATACCTCGGGGGACATAGCGATGTTGTTGTTGGAGCCCTTGTTGTAAATGAAAAGTCGCTGGCAGACCAATTGTATTTTATTCAGAATGCCAGTGGTGCAGTATGTGGACCGATGGACAGCTTCCTGGTTCTTCGGGGCATAAAAACACTGCATGTGAGAATGCAAAGGCATTGCGAAAATGGTAAGGTCGTGGCAGCGTATTTAAAAAACCATCCTAAGGTGGAGAAGGTTTTCTGGCCAGGCTTTGAGGATCATCCCGGCTACGCTACGGCCAGCTCTCAGATGAAAGATTTTGGGGGGATGATTTCTTTTATACCCAAAACGGCCACTTATGAAGAAGCTGTTAGGATCGTTGAAAAATTCAGGGTATTCACCCTGGCAGAATCTCTTGGGGGAGTGGAGAGCCTGGCTGGCCATCCGGCAAGCATGACCCATGCAAGTATCCCCAAAGAAGAGCGCGAAAAAAGCGGGGTCGTAGATGCACTGATCCGCCTAAGTGTGGGAATTGAAGATGCAGAAGATCTTCTTGCTGATCTGGAGCAGGCCATTTCGTAGATAATTATCAAATTTCTAAAATAATAGGGGTGAAATTATATAAATAATATAATTTTGCCCTTAAATTTTAAAATCGATAAAATCGCAGCAAATATTTAGCCAGATGGAAGAAATAATCAACAATTTTATGGAAGAGGTTCGAACCCGGAATGGGCATGAACCAGAATTTATTCAAGCCGTTCAGGAAGTAGCCGAAACGGTTATCCCATATATTACCGAGAATGAGATCTACTACGGGAAAAATATCCTGTTGAGGATGGTAGAACCTGAGCGTTTAGTTTCCTTCCGCGTTGCCTGGGTTGACGATGATGGTGAAATTCATGTAAACAGGGGATATAGAATTCAGATGAATTCGGCCATTGGACCTTACAAGGGAGGGCTTCGGTTTCACCCTTCTGTGAATGCAAGTATTCTAAAATTTCTGGCTTTTGAGCAGGTATTTAAAAATAGCCTAACCACATTACCTATGGGTGGTGGAAAGGGAGGATCTGACTTTGACCCCAAGGGGAAATCAGATGATGAAGTGATGCGCTTTTGCCACGCCTTTATGACTGAATTGTGTAGGCATATTGGACCAAATACCGATGTTCCTGCAGGAGATATTGGCGTTGGTGCAAGGGAAATAGGATTCCTGTTCGGGATGTACAAAAAGATACGAAATGAGTTCACCGGGGTACTGACCGGGAAAGGACTTTCCTGGGGAGGTTCCAAGATCAGGCCTGAGGCAACAGGCTATGGAACGGTCTATTTTGCGCAGAGTATGCTAAAAACTCAGGATGAAGAAATAGAAGGAAAACGAGTGGTTATCTCAGGATCGGGAAATGTTGCTCAGTTTGCAGCAGAAAAAGTTCTTCAACTTGGCGGGAAAGTAATCACCCTCTCTGATTCTGGCGGGTATATCGTGGATGAAGATGGAATTGATGAGGAAAAACTTGCCTTTGTAATGGATTTAAAGAATAACAAAAGAGGTAGGATATCCGAATATGTAGATAAATATTCAAACGCAAAATTCCATAAAGGGAGTACTCCCTGGGGTGAAAAATGCGATATTGCCCTGCCATGTGCCACACAGAATGAACTGGATGGTGAGGGGGCAAAAAAATTGATAAAAAACGGCTGTATCTGCGTTGCTGAAGGGGCCAATATGCCCTCTACTCCCAAAGCCATCCATGCTTTTCATGATGCAAAAATACTCTTCGCTCCCGGGAAGGCTTCAAATGCCGGTGGAGTTGCCACCTCCGGGTTGGAGATGTCTCAAAACTCGCTTCGGATTAGCTGGACCAGGGAAGAAGTAGATGAAAGACTAAGAGGGATAATGGAAGATATCCATAGCTCCTGCCTGGAATATGGGATGGAAGATAACGGCTATTGTAACTATGTGAAAGGGGCCAATATTGCTGGTTTTGTGAAGGTCGCAGATGCCATGCTGGCTCAGGGGGTTATATAAATACTGTTTATTATGGGGGCAGATGGCAGACAAAGTGCTGGGGTCTGCACCATAACTGTATTTGAAATACGCACACTACCCTATCTTTGCATCAAATCTTTTCTGGGATGCAAGTAAAAACCAAGGCCATTGTTTTATCTTCCCTTAAGTATGGGGATACGAGCCTTATTGTGAAAGCATATACCGCTTCAGATGGCCTAAAATCATACTTACTCAAGGGCGTATTCTCATCCCGAAGAGGGAAATTGAAGGTGGCTCAGTTTCAGCCTTTGACCCAGCTGGAAATTGTTGCTGTTCATAAGAACAAGGGCACTCTTGAGCGAATAAGGGAGGCCAAGGTTGTTTATCCTTATAATTCCATACATTCTGAAATAGCCAAAAATGCCATTACCCTCTTTTTATCAGAAATCCTGGTGAACAGTATTCAGGAAGAACAACCCCAACCAGATCTTTTCCAATTCATAGAGCATGCTTTGCAGTGGTTAGACGCACACAATGAATGTTCAAACTTTCATTTATACTTTCTCTTATCGCTCACCAGATACCTTGGCTTCTATCCAGACACATCTCAATTTGAATCGCCATATTTTGATTTGGTTGAAGGGGAGTTTACCTCTGTACCAACGTTGAACCCTAATCTTTCAGATAGGGATCTGGATCTTTTCAAGAGTATTTTGGGCACAAATTTTGATGCATTAGAAAGGATCAGATTGAATAAAAAAGACAGACAAAAGTTATTGGAAGCTATTGTGCAATATTTTGAATTACATTTGCACGGATTCAGAAAACCCAGGTCGCTTTCCATATTAAATCAAGTGTTCAGTTAGTATGCGTAAGGTCTATTTCCTTATTGTTTTCCTTGTTGTCCAAATTGTGTCTTCCCAGGAGATACGTATTTTGGACCTGGACACCAATGAACCCATCGGCAATGTGGTTGCCTACAATACGGACAAATCAAAAACCTCGTTATCGGACCTCAATGGTATCTGCGACCTCTCGGTCTTTTCCCGGACAGAAAGAATCACCTTCAGACATTTAAGCTATTTAACCTACAGGACTACCAAAGCCCAAATTCTGAAAAAAGGAAATACCCTATCCCTAACAATCAATCCCGAGGAACTCGATGAAGTAGTAATGTCCATTTCCAAATGGGAGCAGCAAAAAAAAGATATTCCACAGAAGATAGCTACCATAGATGCAAGAAGTATAGCGTTCAACAACCCACAAACAGCTGCAGACCTGCTTCAGAACAGCGGTAAGGTTTACGTCCAGAAAAGTCAACTGGGCGGTGGCAGCCCAATGATCAGAGGGTTTGCAACCAACCGATTGCTCATTTCAGTAGATGGTGTACGGATGAACAATGCTATTTTCCGTGGGGGAAATATTCAGAACGTAATTTCTATTGATCCCTTTACCATTAAAAACTCAGAAGTAATTTTTGGTCCAGGATCTGTAATATATGGGAGTGATGCAATTGGGGGAGTGATGAATTTCTTTACCAAAAAACCAATATTTGCCGATGATGATG
This sequence comes from uncultured Eudoraea sp., assembly GCA_965365215.1. Classification (GTDB taxonomy): domain Bacteria; phylum Bacteroidota; class Bacteroidia; order Flavobacteriales; family Flavobacteriaceae; genus Lentiprolixibacter. The sequence continues at coordinate 6,421 of CBDUAW010000001.1, forward strand.
ATAGCTGGTTTTCAGGGAATACCACATACCGGCATGCCACGGCTAATAATGAAAACACCCTTCATCTGGATGTGAATTACGGGAAAAAAGAATGGGCATTTTTGTCGAGCGTTTCTTACAACAATTTTGGGGATTTAAAGATGGGGGTACACGGTGACGATTCCTATTTGCGAACCAATTATGTAGTAACAAATAACGGCACAGATGAATTGATAACCAATGATGATCCCAGGATTCAGGTACCAACAGGATACGATCAGCTCAACCTAATGCAAAAAATAGCGTATAAACCCAATAGCAATTGGAGTTATGATCTTGGACTGTATTATTCCGGAACCTCGGATTTTGCCCGATATGACCGATTGATAAGACCAAATATTGATGGCACAGGATTGCGGTCGGCAGAATGGTTTTACGGCCCTCAGGAATGGTTTATGGGCAATATGCAAATCTTTAAAAAAGGAAGGGGTAAATTTTATGACGGGGTGAAGCTTACTACGGCTATTCAACGGTTTAAGGAAAGCAGGAACGAACGCGATTTTGGCGATCCCGTCAGGTTTGCATCCGACGAAAAAGTAAATGCCATCTCTGCTAATCTGGATTTCGAAAATAAAAAAATTGGTGACTTGAGGTTGTACTACGGTACGGAATATGTTTTTAACAAGGTCCACTCCACAGGGACGCAAACCAATATCAGTACTGAGGAAGTTTCTGATGCACCTTCCAGGTACCCGGATGGGGCCACCTGGCAAACCCTGGCCGGGTATTTAAATACCGAATACAAGTTAAAACCGAATTTCACCTTGCTTTCTGGAGTGAGGTATAGCCACGTGTGGGCAAATGCCACTTTTAATACTACTTTTTATCCTTTTCCCTTTGACAAAGCCTCTCTCAGTAATGGAGCCTTAACCGGAAGTATGGGCTTTAGTTGGTTCCCCAAAGCGGATATTCAGATTACACTTAACGGTTCTACAGGTTTCAGATCCCCTAATATTGATGATATAGGAAAGGTTTTTGATTCCGAACCCGGCGCTGTTGTTGTGCCCAATCCCGATTTAGAACCCGAATATGCCTATAATGCGGAATTAGGATTGCGAAAAAACTTCAAGGATTTATTGGTTGTGCGGGGGGCAGCCTTTTATACTTATTTGGTTGATGCCCTTGTGCGTCGTGATTTTCAGTTTAATGGGGAGTCTGAGATAGTTTATAATGGGGAATTAAGCAATGTACAGGCAATTCAGAATGCCGCCAAGGCTTATGTTTATGGATTTGAATTTGGCTTGGAGGCGTTCTTTTCAGAGCACTGGTCGGCTGAGGCTAACCTAACACTGACCGAAGGGGTTGAAGAAGACCAGGATGGGGTAGATACGCCAGCCAGGCACGTTGCACCTACTTTTGGGGACCTGCACCTCAAATGGAAGAACCAAAGGCTGATTACAGATTTGTTTTTGAATTTTAACGGGGAGATCGTCTTTGATGATTTGGCGCTTTCTGAAAGAAATAAGGCATTTATCTATGCTGCTGACACCAATGGCAATCCGTATTCCCCCTCATGGTATACCTTAAATTTAAGATCCCAGTTTCAAATAAGCAAGTCCCTGAAAACCAACCTGATAATGGAGAATATTACCAACCAACGTTACCGTACGTATTCTTCTGGAATTGTTGCGCCGGGATTTAATCTGATTTTGGGCGTATCCTATAAGTTTTAAGGAAATGCGATTTTTCGTTCAAGGCGGTATGGCCATGGAAATAAAGCATATCTATTAATAATTCCCCTAAGAAATCCATTGAAATTCCTTAATTTTGCTGCCTTAAAATGTATCATACTACGCTATTCTTATGAGGTTTGCAGAATATAATGGGCTCAACTTACCCCAACTCGGGGAGGAGATTCTTGCATATTGGAAAGAGCATGATATTTTTGAGAAGAGCATCACTTCAAGGCAAGGACATGATCACTATGTATTTTACGAGGGCCCGCCATCTGCAAATGGTATGCCTGGTATACATCATGTGATTTCGAGAACGATCAAGGATATTTTCCCCAGATACAAGACCATGAAGGGTTTCCAAGTGAAGCGAAAAGCAGGATGGGACACCCATGGACTTCCTGTGGAATTAGGAGTGGAGAAGGAGATGGGTATCACTAAGGAAGACATAGGGAAGAAGGTCTCCATAGAAGCGTATAATGAGGCTTGTAAAAAGGCCGTCATGCGCTATACGGATGTTTGGAATGACATGACCGAGAAAATTGGGTACTGGGTAGATATGGAAGATCCGTACATCACCTACAAATCCAAGTATATGGAAACCGTATGGTGGCTTCTTAAGAATATCTATGACAAAGGGCTTCTGTATAAAGGGTATACCATTCAGCCTTATTCGCCCAAGGCAGGAACAGGCTTAAGTTCTCATGAATTAAATCAGCCCGGCACCTATCAGGATATAACAGATACCACAGTCACGGCGCAGTTTAAAGCAAGAAAGGATTCCCTGCCGCCATTTCTCTCAAAATATGAACAGGAGATATATTTCCTAGCCTGGACCACAACCCCCTGGACCCTGCCCTCCAATACCGCACTTACAGTAGGGGACAATATTGAATATTGCCTTATTAAGACATATAATCAATACACCTATGAACCTGTATTGGTGATTTTAGCCAAAAACCTGGTGAACGATCAGTTTACGGGGAGATTTGCAGAAGCAGAAAACCGGGATGCCATTGAGAATTATCGGGCAGAAGATAAAAAAATCCCATACCTTATCTTGGACACATTTAAGGGGAAGGAACTGGTAGGGATCCGCTATGAGCAACTCCTTCAATATGCTCTACCTTATAAGAATCCGGAAAATGCCTTTAGGATAATAAGCGGAGATTTTGTTACCACAGAAGACGGGACAGGAATAGTACATACTGCTCCTACCTTTGGTGCGGATGATATGATGGTAGCCCAGAAAGCTGAGCCACCGGTGCCACCTTTACTAGTGCTTGATGAAAATGACAACCCCGTTCCCCTGGTAGATCTTCAGGGTAAGTTCAGACCGGAATTGGGAGCGTTTGGAGGAAAGTACGTAAAGAATGAATACTACGATGATGGGGAAGCCCCGGAACGATCTGTGGATGTTGAGCTGGCAATTAAATTAAAAGAAGAGAATAAGGCCTTTAAAGTTGAAAAATACAAACACCCTTATCCAAACTGCTGGCGTACGGATAAACCTATTTTATACTATCCTTTGGATTCCTGGTTCATAAAGGTCACAGAGGTACGAGACAGGATGTATGCCCTAAATCAGACCATAAACTGGAAACCAAAAGCCACAGGGGAAGGCCGCTTTGGCAACTGGCTGGCGAATGCGAACGACTGGAACTTATCGCGTTCCAGATACTGGGGGATACCACTGCCTATTTGGCGTACCGAGGATGGGAAAGAAGCACTCTGTATAGGGTCTGTTGCTGAATTGAAGGACGAAATGGCCAAGGCTGTTAACGCAGGGGTTTTGGAGAAGGATGTATTTGCCAATTTTGTGGTGGGTGATATGAGCGAGGAAAACTATCAGCAGGTAGATCTGCATAAGAATATTGTTGATAAAATCACCTTGATTTCCCCATCTGGGAAACCGATGAAAAGGGAATTGGACCTTATTGATGTCTGGTTCGATAGTGGCTCTATGCCCTATGCCCAGTGGCATTACCCTTTTGAGAATAAAGAATTGATCGATTCATCTGAATCCTTCCCAGCTGACTTTATCGCGGAAGGAGTAGATCAGACAAGGGGCTGGTTTTATACCTTACATGCCATAGCCACTATGGTTTTCGACTCTGTAGCATATAAAAATGTTGTTTCTAACGGACTCGTGCTCGATAAGGATGGCAAGAAAATGTCTAAACGCCTTGGCAATGCCGTTGACCCCTTTCAAACAGTTGAGGAGTACGGTCCTGATGCTACAAGATGGTACCTCATTTCCAATGCGAACCCATGGGATAATCTCAAGTTCGATGAGGAGGGCATCAAGGAAGTAAAACGCAAATTTTTCGGCACACTTTATAATACCTATGCATTTTTTGCCCTGTATGCCAATATAGACAACTTTACTTATTCGGAAGAAGAAATAGCGTTGCAATCGAGGCCCGAGATTGATCAATGGATATTGTCGGCACTACATTCTCTGATTGTAAAAGTAGAAAGCGCTTATGAAGATTATGAACCTACAAAAGCGGCAAGGGCTATTGCTGATTTTGTTCAGGAAAACTTGAGTAATTGGTATGTGCGACTTAGCAGAAGGCGGTTCTGGAAAGGCGATTACCAGGAGGATAAAATTTCTGCCTACCAAACCCTGTACACCTGTCTGGAAACCATTGCAAAGTTGGCCGCCCCTATTGCCCCTTTCTTTATGGATCGTCTGTATTTGGATCTGAATAAGGCAACAGGAAAAGAAACATATGAAAGTGTGCACCTGGCACAGTTCCCCAAATCGGATCCCAAAATGGTAAATAAGGCCTTGGAAAGCAAAATGGACAAGGCACAAACTATTTCTTCTCTGGTACTTTCTATACGGCAAAAGGAGAAGATTAAGGTTAGACAACCCTTACACAAAATAATGATCCCAGTCCTGGACGAGGCGCAAAGAAAAGAGATAGAAGCCGTTTCTGACCTAATAAAAACGGAGGTAAACGTCAAGGAAATTATGTTGTTAGATGATGCATCCGGAATTCTTGTAAAGAAAATTAAACCCAACTATAAGCTATTGGGCCCGAGGTTTGGAAAAGATATGAAACGAATTGGCCAGGCCGTTTCCAGTTTTGGACAAGACGATATTCGTGAGATAGAAAGGGAAGGCAAGATAACGCTTGACTTAGATAATAAAAATATTATATTACAGTTAGAGGATGTAGAGATTTCCTCTCAGGACATCGAAGGATGGCTAGTTGCCAGTGCCGGAGCCCTTACAGTTGCTTTGGATATCAATATTACTGATGATCTGAAAAAAGAAGGTGTGGCCAGGGAATTGGTAAACCGAATACAAAATTTAAGAAAAGAATCAGGATTTGAAGTCACAGATAAAATAGATATAAAAATACAGAAAGACGGTTATGTGGAAAATGCAGTTTCCAGTAATATGAATTACATTAAAAATGAAACCTTAACTGCGGAATTGGAATTTGAAGAGGAACTCGAAGAAGGTACTGCCATTACCTTTGACGATGTGAATACGAAATTGTTTATTAAAAAGCATTAAAAATGGGAGAAGATACAAAAGTCAGATACTCTGACAAGGAACTTGAGGAATTCAGAGAACTCATAGAAGAAAAGATAGAAAAGGCCAAAGGTCATCTGCAGCTGCTTAAAAGCTCATATATGAACGACGGGAATAATGGTACCGATGACACGGCACCTACCTTTAAGGCGTTTGAAGAAGGGTCAGAAACCATGAGCAAAGAGGCAAATACACAATTGGCCATAAGACAGGAAAAGTTTATCAGGGATTTAAAGAATGCCCTTTTAAGAATAGAGAACAAAACCTACGGAATTTGCAGGGTTACAGGGAAACTGATCAATAAGGAACGACTCCGTCTGGTTCCCCACGCTACATTGAGCATAGAAGCAAAAAACATGCAGAAGTAGCCTGGCCCTGGTGATCAGAATATTCCAAATGTGCAAAAAGCCGTATTTATTGGCTTTCTTGATTGCTTTTAATGTGCTTAATGCACAGAAAGTAATCAAAAAGGAGCTGACAGGAAATCGTTTTCAATTTATCCAGATAGATACCAAAAACTGTTTTCAAGCTGAGATAGTAACCACTCCGGGAAAAACTATTGAAGTGGAAGCCAGGATCGAGGGGGAGTATTCAAACGAGTTGGTAATACGCATTGAAGAAGAGGGGGACAATATTGCGATTGGTGCTGAATTTCAACCCTCTTTCCAGGACCCCAATGACAAGCTCAGCGCTCATAAGGTAGTTTCAATTGATCTAAAAGTTAAGATTCCCAGTTCAACAGATGTACAGGTTTATGGAACAAGTTGTGATGTGGCCCTCAAGGGCTCCTTCCACAATTTGGAAGTTGTACTGAATGACGGGAATTGTACATTAAACCAGGTTCGGGAAAATGTCCTGGTAACGACACAAAGCGGAAACATCCAGTTAAATAGTTTACAAGGACAAATAAAGGCAGTAACCAGGTATGGTGAAATTTATCGCGATGCTATCCCTAAGGGAAGTAATCTGTATGACTTAAAGACCATATCTGGCAATATAAATTTGATCCATACGAAATGAATAGGAATATTATAGGGGACCAACAACGATTCCCCTTACCTTCTGCTTATTATGGAATATTACCTATTTTTGGCCAACCTATAACGATTATATGCCTTTAAGAAATTCCCTCTTGCTCATTACGGCTATTTTACTGATAGATCAGATCAGCAAGATATATATTAAAACACATTTTGTTCTGGGTGAGTCTATTGAAGTATTCAGCTGGTTCAAAATTCTCTTTATTGAAAATGAAGGGGCTGCCTGGGGTACTAAACTAAGTGATCTGTTGCCGGTTTCTGATAAAACAGGGAAGTTAATTTTGACGATCTTCCGCTTGTTTGCCATTGGGGGGATAGGGTATTGGCTTTACGATATCATCTCTAAGAGATCTCCTAGAATCCTGGTCCTGGCGGTATCCTTAATTTTTGCCGGAGCCCTTGGCAATATAATAGACAGTGTTTTTTACGGGATGATCTTTAACGATAGCTATAATCAGACCGCAGAGTTATTTTCGGGTAACCCCTATGGGAGTATTTTTTATGGGAAGGTGGTAGACATGCTGTATTTTCCATTAATAGACGCCACCTGGCCAGATTGGGTTCCCTACGTTGGGGGAAATCCGTTTAAATTCTTTGAACCCGTTTTTAATATTGCAGATACCGCTATCAGTACTGGGGTAGGGATCCTTATTGTCTTCAATAAGAAGGCTTTCGCCAAGGAAACGTCTTAGAACTTATAGGTTTTATCTGGAGTGAGACAATAGTCCATTGGGATATCGTGAGCCTCCTTGTCTGTGATCTCTGATTCTGCATCGAACAAAGACAAACCTATTTTAACCGTTTGCGGCGAGCATTTCCTCAGAAAATTATCGTAAAAACCTTTACCATATCCAACTCGGTAACCCGCCTCACAAAAGGCCAGTAAGGGAAGAAAAACCACTTCTATCTTATTTTCTGGCACTTCTATTCCATCTTTAGGTTCAGGAATGTTCCATTTGCTTTTTTGAAACTCAAGATTATCGGTCAGCAGATAATGTGCCAAAGAATGATCACCGGAAACCTTCGGGATAACTATGTTTTTGTCTCTTCCCTGCAGGATGGACAATAGATAACTGGTATCTATTTCTTTTTTTTCCGGGATTTGAAGGAAAATATGGAAATAATCATATTGCCATACAGGTAGTTCGAGACTTCTGTTGGCTATAGCAAGACTGCTTTGTAGTAATCTATCAGGAGAAATAAGAGATCTGAGCTTTTTATATTTAGCTCTTAACTCCTTCTTCAGCATAGCTGTAGCGGTTACTTTTTTAGGGGAACTATTTGTACAAAATTAATCTTTGGCGGCAACCGCAAAGTAAATTTTGAAAAATAGCATCAGTATAACGTACATCCCAATTGTGATAAGATAGTTGTCCATGTAATGCTAATCTTTAATGTTCTAAATATATAAATAAAAATAAATTACATCCTATTAAATGCAACTTTTTATCGATGAAATACACTCTTTTTAAAAAAAATTTAACTTTTTGATATCTCATCCCCTTCGCTGAAGGTGTTGAATGAAGTGAGGATTATAAATATGAATATGAAAGATCCCGGTCAGAGTAAAATGCTAAAAATGAATTGTAAGAATAATTCTTATAGGAGAGCATATAATTTCTTTCCTCCTCTTTACCAATAAATGGAATTACCGTTACCTTTATGGTAACCTTTTGATGTGAAGGTTTATATATGTCTGAAATTGCTATTGAAATACAACTGAGTACCCTTCCCAATGATCCCGGTGTTTATCAATTTTATGATGCTGAGGGAAAAATCCTTTATGTTGGCAAAGCCAAGAATTTGAAAAAAAGGGTTGCCAGCTACTTTACTAAAACTCATGAATACGGGAAAACCAGGATCATGGTTCGGAAGATCCGGACCATAGATCATATTGTGGTGCCTACGGAATCGGACGCTCTGCTGCTCGAAAACAATCTTATCAAAAAGTATCAACCGCGTTACAATGTATTACTGAAAGATGACAAATCATATCCCTGGATATGTATTAAAAATGAGCGCTTTCCCAGGATTTTTCCAACACGGAGACTAATAAAGGACGGATCCGAATACTTTGGTCCGTATACCAGTATGAAGACCGTTAAAACACTTCTGGACCTTATCAGAAGTGTGTATCCTTTGAGAACCTGTAATTATGACTTGTCAAGCGAGAAGATCGCGGCGGGCAAGTATAAACTTTGTCTTGAGTATCACCTTGGTAATTGTAAAGGGCCCTGTGTAGGCTTGCAGGAAGCTGAAGAATACCATCAGCAAATTGATGATATACGGCAGATTGTAAAAGGAAATTTTAAATCGTCCCTTCAATATTTCAAAAAACAAATGAAGACCCTGGCATCAGAAATGAAGTTTGAAGAAGCCCAGCAGATAAAAGATAAAATTGAGATTCTGGAAAACTATCAGGTGAAATCCACCATTGTAAATCCTAAAATCAACAATGTAGATGTCTTTAGCATTATTTCGGACCCAAGTTATGCCTATGTCAATTTCCTTCAGCTCTCCCATGGTTCAATTATCAGGTCGCATACCATGGAGATCAAAAAGAAACTCGACGAATCTGACGAGGAATTACTGGGTCTGGCCATCGTGGAGATCAGACAAAGATTTCATTCTCAATCAAGAGAACTATATCTTCCCTTTGCCATTAACTTACCGGAAGATTTGAAAATAACCATTCCCAAGTTGGGGGATAAAAAGAAAATCCTGGACTTATCAGAGCGAAACGCCAAATTCTTCAGACAGGAACGTTTTAAACAGGTGCGAATTACAGACCCCGACCGACATACGAACCGCATAATGGCACAAATGAAAAAGGATCTCCGGCTTTCAGAGGAACCCAGGCATATTGAATGCTTTGACAACTCAAATATCCAGGGGAGCAATCCAGTAGCCGCCTGTGTCGTATTCAGAAATGGGAAACCGGCCAAGAAGGAATATCGCAAGTATAATATTAAAACGGTTGAGGGTCCTGATGATTTTGCCTCAATGGAAGAAGTGGTATTCAGGAGGTACAAAAGGTTGTTGAACGAAGGGGAGGCATTGCCACAACTTATCGTGATAGATGGGGGCAAAGGCCAGCTTTCATCGGCATTGAAAAGTTTGGATATTTTAGGTCTGAGGGGAAAGATCGCTATTATCGGGATCGCAAAAAGACTGGAAGAGATCTATTATCCGGAAGACCCTATTCCTTTATATTTGGATAAGAAATCTGAAACCCTGAAAATTATTCAACAACTGAGGAACGAAGCACACCGGTTTGGAATAACGTTTCACAGAAATAAACGAAGTAAAGCGGCAATTGATTCTGAATTAGAGAATATTAACGGGATAGGAGGGAAAACAGCAGAAGAACTGCTGAAGACCTTTAAATCTGTGAAGCGAATTAAAGAGGCTTCTATTGAAGATTTATCCAAAGCCATCGGAATGGCCAAAGCCAAAAAGATCTATGAAAACTTCCATTAAATCATTGGTCATTTCCAGGGTACTCCTTTGCAGTATTATGGTGATTACTTGTATTCTTCCAATGGGAGCGCAATCTGGCGACGCGGCAAATGCTCCTAAGATAGGCCTGGTACTTAGTGGTGGAGGAGCAAAAGGCCTCGCGCATATTGGGGCCTTAAAAATCATAGACGACGCAGGCTTGAAGGTAGACTTCATTGGGGGCACCAGCATGGGTGCAATTGTGGGAGCCCTATATGCTGCCGGATATTCTGCAAGGGAATTGGATTCTATTTTCAGGAATACGGATCTGTTAAACCTAATACAGGATAATTTCCCGCGTGGCTCAAAGACCTTTTATGAAAAGGAAGATTCTGAAAGGTATGCTCTAACCCTGCCCTTTAATAATTTCAGGATAACCTTTCCGAAGGGAATATCGGGAGGTCAGAACATTTACAATGAACTAGTAAGGTTGCTATACCACGTGCGGAATGTAAATGACTTTAGTAAACTTCCTATACCTTTCTTCTGCATCGCAACAGATATAGAAACCGGTAAGGAGGTCCTCCTAAATAAAGGATATCTCCCCGAAGCCATTACAGCTAGTGGTTCCTTACCTTCGCTTTTTGAACCTATTGAGGTAGATGACAGGGTACTTATAGATGGAGGAGTACTCAATAACTATCCTGTTGAGGAAATTAAGGCCCTGGGAGCCGATATCGTGATTGGAGTAGACGTACAACACGGTTTAAGGGACCGGGAGGCACTACTCTCAGCAACTGAGATCTTGTTGCAAATCAATAATTTCAGGACTGTTGGTGATATGGAAAACAAAGCGGGACTCACTGACATTTATATAAAACCGGATATTGACAAATACTCGGTAATAGATTTTGAATACAAAGAGGAAATTATTGAAGCAGGAGAGGTTGCCGCAGGGCTGCATAAACATGCATTTGAAGAACTCGCTATAGCGAGGAAAGCCATAGGGAATAACCCCTTGGAAATTCAACCCCTGGATTCCATAATCGTGAACCGACTTATTATTGAAGGGAATGATAACTATACCAGAGCATATGTGAAAGGGAAACTCCGGTTCCCCCTTGCTGAGCGAATCCCTTTTACCAAATTGCAACAGGGGATTGGAACTCTTGCTGCTACAGGTAATTTCAACACCATTCGCTACAAATTGCTTTCCAAAGGGATGGGTGAGGACCTGGTTTTGAAACTAAAGGAGAATCCGGATAAGACCCTGATCCGGATTGGAGCGCACTATGATGACCTTTATAAAAGTGCAGCAATGATAAACCTTACCAGAAAGAATTTCATGCTGGCAGACGATGTGGCCTCCTTCGATTTGATATTAGGAGACAATGTTCGGTATAACTTTCAATATTATGTAGATAAAGGCTTCTACTGGAGTTTTGGTTTTAATTCGCGCTTTAATGACTTTGATTACAATGTAGATTACGGGGTAATACAATCTAATTTTGTTGTTCCTCCAGATCCCAATATCAATAGTCTGGAATTGGATGTTGACGATTTTACAAATCAAATTTACCTTCAAACCGTGCTAAGAGAAGAATTCGCCTTTATTGCAGGTCTGGAACACAAATTCTTGAAATACAGTACAACTACTCTGGGCGAAAGCCGAACCTTCTTTGAGAAAAGTAATTATTTCAGTACCTACGGTAAACTGATTTTAGATACCTACGATGATAAATACTTCCCTTCAAGAGGATTATACTTCAATGGAGATTTTCATCTATACTTGTTATCGTCCGATTTTAATGACAACTTCAAGGAGTTTTCAATTTCCAAAGCAAGGATGGGGACCGCATTCCCTATTTTTAAGAAATTGTCACTTAATATTGAAACGGAAGGAGGCTTCAAATTGGGCACATCTAATGTTTCGGCCCTTGACTTTGTGCTTGGGGGGTACGGAAATAACCTTATAAACAACTTTGTTCCATTTTATGGCTATGACTTTCTCAGCTTACCAGGGAATAGCTATGTTAAGGCGTATGGCCGACTGGATTATGAATTTTCATCTAATAACCACTTACTGTTTGCAGGAAATGTGGCCAACGTGGAAGACGATATATTCAGGACAGGGGAGTGGTTCACAGCCCCGGATTATTCAGGATTTGCACTTGGCTATGGATGGGAATCTTTCTTTGGCCCGGTACAAATACTATATTCCTGGTCCCCTGAGCGAAAAGATGGAAACTTTTTCTTCAGTGTAGGTTATTGGTTCTAAAACTTTTGCAATGGAAAAGGTTCACTACAGAGCCTTATGGGCAGATGCTGATCTTCGCTGTTATTCCCTAAAAATATGCTTCTTTTTTCCGATATTTGCAGGAGTAATTCGATACCATGATGCATTCACGAGTTGATATACTGGCCCACCTTAGGGCAATGTGGTAGGGGAATTCCCTTCCTTGTTTTACAATGCATTACCCGAAACACTTCGGAAGTATTTTTAAAATATCAAATATTAAACTAAAAAATCATGGCTACATTAGATAAAACCTCCTTGCAACTTCCGGTAGAAAACCCGGAAGCAGAAGATTTCTTACCCCTGTTAGGGACAGATCATGTGGAACTTTACGTGGGCAATGCCAAACAGGCGGCCTATTACTACATGGCTGCTTGGGGCTTTCAACCCCTGGCATATGCCGGATTAGAGACAGGCTTAAAGGATAGGGTCTCTTATGTTTTACAACAGGATAAGATTAGGCTTGTGCTCACTTCCCCATTAAAACCAGGGGGTGATATTAACAAGCATATCAACTCGCACGGAGATGGTGTAAAAGTTATCGCCTTATGGGTAGATGATGCTGAAAAGAGCTACAAAGAAACTACCTCCAGGGGAGCCGAAAGCTATTTTGCACCAAAAGTGCTGAAAGACCAGCATGGGGAAGTTAAACTATCCGGGATCCACACTTATGGAGAAACGGTTCATGTTTTTGTGGAACGCAGTGCTTACAAAGGGCCCTTTTTACCCGGATATAGGGAGTGGAAACCATTCTTTCAACCAGGGCCAACAGGGCTCAAGTATATTGACCATATGGTTGGCAATGTAGGCTGGAATGAAATGAACAAATGGTGTCAATTCTATGCTCATGTAATGGGATTTGCCCAGCTGGTATCCTTTGATGATAAGGATATTTCCACAGAGTATACAGCCTTAATGAGTAAGGTGATGAGTAATGGGAACGGCAGGATTAAATTTCCAATCAATGAACCGGCAGACGGGCGTAAAAAGTCTCAGATAGAAGAGTATATAGAATTTTACAACGGAGCAGGGGTGCAGCACCTGGCACTTGCTACTGATAATATTATTGAAACAGTGACGGCACTTCGAAACAGGGGGGTGGAATTTTTAACCGTCCCTGTTAGTTACTACGAAGATGTACTGGACCGTGTTGGGGAGATAGATGAGGATCTGGCCCCCTTGCGAGAACTGGGAATATTGATAGATAGAGACGATGAGGGATATTTGCTTCAAATCTTTACCAAGCCGGTTCTGGACAGGCCAACTATGTTTATTGAGATTATACAGCGTAAAGGAGCCAAGTCTTTCGGCAAAGGAAACTTTAAGGCTCTTTTCGAAGCTATTGAACGAGAACAAGAATCCAGGGGCACTTTGTAAGGCCAAGTTCTTAAGGATTTGTAAAATTCTTTTAAGGAACGGTAAAGTATTGTTAAGATACTCTTTAAAGTACGTTAAAACCTGTGTCTGTGTTGAAGTCTTGTACTAAATTGCAGTCACATAAGGGGTGGTTCCCTTATTACTTTAAGTATTGGTTTTTCATAATTTAAAGTTTGGTTGGTTATTTAGGAAAAGCCCTGACAACTTCGTCGGGGCTTTTTTTATACAATACTTTGGAATAAAATTTGTTTATGCTAAGGTAGATCCCTGTTTTTAAGGGTATTTATTTGATATTTTTGAGGCAAATGCTAAGATGAAGAAAACGCTAGTCATATTATTAGGAATGTTGTGCTTTGGTTTGTACGCTCAGAATGGAGGAAGTTACAATACCGCAAAACCAGCCTTTAAGCCTGGCGAATGGCTAAAGTTCAGAATCCATTATGGGTTTTTAAATGCAAGTTATGCCACACTGCATGTAAAAACTGATACCATAGATAGTGTCCCCGTTTACCATGTGGTGGGAAAAGGAAGGACTACCGGATTTGCCAGTATATTTTTTAAGGTCGATGACACCTATGAAAGCTATTTTGACAAGGAAGACGGTAAACCGTATCGTTTTATCAGGAAGATAAATGAAGGAGGCTATAAGAAGGATATCGAAATCAATTTTGATTATACCAAAGATCTTGCGGTCTTAAACGACAAGAAAAACAAGAAAAAGTTTAATTTTGCGGTGCAGCGAGGTATTCAGGATCTGATTTCAGGGTTTTACTACCTGAGAAACAATTACAGATCAGAAGAGTTGGTTGTGGGAAATTCCATAGAACTCCAGATGTTGTATGATGATGACGGAGTATTTCCCTTTAAACTTAAATTCCTGGGGAAAGAAATCCTTAAGACCAAATACGGCAAAGTAGAATGTCTCAAATTCCGGCCGTATGTGCAATCAGGCAGGGTTTTCAAAGAGCAGGAAAGTTTATCGCTCTGGGTCTCTAATGACCTGAATAAAATACCAATTCGAATTAAGGCCGATCTTGCTGTCGGTTCCATAAAAGCAGATTTGGAAGGCTACAATGGCCTGCGGAACCAGTTTAAAATAATAATGGATCGCAACTGATATGAAAGATAAAGAGCGAATTGATTCCCAACTTGCAAAACTCGAAGAGAAATACAAGGATTCGGGACAAGATTTAAGCTCTTATCTGGATGGCCTGCTTTATCAGAGATATCTTACCTACTGGGATTATATCCACTTAGATACCTTACTAAGCCTTCAGGTTCCCAGGACACATTACCCGGACGAAGAAATATTTATCCTCTACCATCAGATTACAGAATTATACTTTAAACTCATCTTGCATGAGGAGAAGCAAATAGTTGATGATAAATCTCAGGAGCTCAGCTTTTTTCTTGAGAAAATTCGGCGGATCAACTCCTACTACAAGGCGCTAATTTCCTCCTTTGGGATAATGGTACGAGGAATGGAACGCGAGCAATTCCTGAAATACCGAATGGCATTACTGCCTTCTAGTGGATTTCAGTCGGCCCAATACAGAATGATCGAAATCTATGCTACTCCTCTGGAAAATCTGGTACATTCAAATTTGAGGGATACGTATTCCGAAAAAGATGAAATTGAGGTGCTCTATGAACAGATATACTGGAAAAAAGGGGCAACAGATGCCCGGACCGGGGAAAAAACATTGACCTTGAAGCAGTTCGAATACAGGTACACTCCTAGGTTTATAAGAATAGCTAAACAGGTAAAGGACAACACTATTTACCACAAATACAAGAATTTACCAGAGAAAATAAGGCATAATAAAGCCCTTATTGAGGCGTTAAAGACTATGGATATAAACGCCAACATCAACTGGCCGTTGGTTCATTTGGGCTCTGCCCATCGATATTTAAAACGGGAAGATGACGCCATTGAGGCCACCGGGGGGACAAACTGGAAGGAATATCTTCCCCCGAGCTTTCAGAAAGTGGTGTTTTTTCCGGAACTATATACAAAAGAAGAGTTAAATAACTGGGGCAAACAATGGGTAGACCATATTTTTAACCCTGAAAAAATGAATACCTGACAATGCAAAAATTCTGGGGCATCTTATTCGCATTGATTATTATTACATCCTGCAAGGAATCAAATGAAACTTCAGAACAACCCAAAACGGAGGTTGCGCAAGCTGTAAAAAAGATTCCTGAAGTCCAGTTTGGATTTGAGCTCGATGAGTATGACATAGTACGCGATACTATTGAGTATGGAGATAGTTTTGGGGAAATAATGCTTTCCCATAATGTGGATTATAACAAGGTTGAGTTATTGTCCAAAAAATTCCGGGACACATTCGATATACGTAAAATCAGAGTGGGGAGACCATACCTTATCTTAAAAGAAAAGGATTCCCTGGCCAGACCGGCACTTTTCATATACGAGAATGACCTTATCAATTACACAGTTGTAGATTTTAGGGACTCTGTTAATACTTATAGGAAAAAGAAGGAAATAAAATATGTGGAACGAGAGGCATCAGGGGTAATAGAAACCTCGCTTTCGGAAGCAATTCTGGAGCAGGGGATTGACTACAATATAACTAACAATCTCTCCGAAATTTACGCCTGGACAATAGACTTCTTCCGCCTAACCAAGGGAGATAAGTTCAAAGTAATTTACAAGGAGCGATATATAAACGATACCATTTATGCAGGGGCCGAGCCCATAGAAGCGGCCTATTTTGAACATAACGGAACTCCGTTATACGCCTTTGCCTATGAATCGGATTCGCTCAAAAACGTAATTGACTATTTTGACGATGAGGCAAATAATCTAAGAAGAACATTTCTTAGGGCTCCCGTTAAATTTAGCCGAATCTCCAGCAGGTATAATCTTAAAAGACGTATTCGCTACTATGGTTACCGGGTTCGCCCACACCGGGGCACTGATTATGCCGCACCTATAGGAACTCCTATCATGGCTACGGCCGACGGGGTAGTAACAGAATCAACACGAAGAGGTGGAAATGGGAAGTATGTAAAGATTAGGCATAATGGCACCTATAGCACCCAATATCTTCACATGAAGGCACAAAAGGTTAAACGCGGGGAATTTGTAAGACAGGGCGATGTAATTGGGTGGATAGGCATGACCGGAAATACCGGTGGCCCCCATGTTTGCTATCGTTTTTGGAAAAACGGCAGACAAGTGGATCCGCTTAGAGAAGAACTTCCGGCTGCGGAACCTTTGGCGGAAGTCCTGAGGCCCAAATACTATGATTACATAAATCCTTTAAAAGAAAGACTGGATTGTATTATTTTTGAAGCTGAACCTAAAGAAGATCAGCTAACGCTCAATCCATAGTATGCCACTACCTAACACTGACCCCAAAGGGACCCCTGCCTGGAAAAAGCTCGAGGCCCACTATCAGGATATAAAAGACACCCACCTTAAAGACTTATTTGCAGCAGACCCCCACAGAGCAGAGGAGCTAACGATTAGCTGGGAAGATTTTCTTTTCGATTATTCCAAAAATCGCATTACAAAAGAAACCCTGAAGCTCTTGTTAGACCTGGCAAATGAAACCGGTCTTGAGGATGCCATTCAAAAGTATTTTGCCGGTGACAGTATCAACGAAACTGAGGGCCGTGCCGTTTTGCATACCGCATTAAGGGCCAAAGAAGGGGAAGTGATTATGGTCTCGGGGGAGAATGTTGTGCCGGAAGTAAAAGGAGTAAAAGAAAAGATCAGGAGCTTTTCCGAAGCTGTGATCTCCGGACAAATGACGGGCTTCACCGGGAAGGCATTTACAGATATTGTAAATATTGGAATAGGAGGATCCGATCTGGGGCCAGCGATGGTTACCGAAGCGCTTGGGTATTATAAAAATCA
Organism: uncultured Eudoraea sp.; assembly: GCA_965365215.1. GTDB lineage: Bacteria > Bacteroidota > Bacteroidia > Flavobacteriales > Flavobacteriaceae > Lentiprolixibacter. The sequence continues at coordinate 23,723 of CBDUAW010000001.1, forward strand.
CCTCAAGATTCATTTTGTGAGCAATGTAGACGGGGATCATGTTCATGAAGTGCTGAAGGAATTACCCCCGGAAACCACTTTGTTTATAATTGTTTCTAAAACATTTACCACTCAGGAGACCCTATCCAATGCCACTACCATAAAGAACTGGTTTCTTAACCACGCCTCACATAATGATATTGCATCACATTTTGCTGCCGTATCTACCAACGCGGAGAAAATTGCAGAGTTTGGGATAGATCCCAAAAATGTATTCCCGATGTGGGATTGGGTGGGTGGTCGTTTTTCATTGTGGAGCGCTGTAGGATTGAGTATTGCCCTGGCAGTAGGTTATGATCACTTTGAAAACCTGTTAAAGGGTGCAAATAAAATGGACCATCATTTTCGCACAAAAGCATTTGACAAGAATATCCCGGTTATTGCAGGATTACTAACTGTTTGGTATAATAACTTTTTTGGAGCAGAAACAGAAGCCATTATTCCCTACTCTCAATACCTGAACCGATTTTCTGCATATCTACAGCAAGGGATCATGGAAAGTAACGGGAAAAGTGTAGACCGTAACGGGAATAGAGTGGCTTACCAAACGGGAACCATTATTTGGGGAGAACCAGGGACTAATTCACAACATGCTTTCTTTCAATTGATCCATCAGGGAACCAAATTGATTCCGTCAGATTTTATAGGATTTAAAAGGTCTTTACACGGAGACAATGAGCATCACAATAAGCTGATGGCCAACTTTATTGCACAGACAGAAGCCCTGATGAATGGGAAGACAGAGGAAGAGGTGTTGGAAGAATTTAAAGCCCAGGGAATTGTTCAAAAGAGACAGGAACAACTACTGCCTTTTAAGGTATTTTCGGGCAACAAACCAACCACTACCATCCTTATTGAAAAACTAGGCCCTGAAAGCCTTGGTTCCCTTATTGCCATGTACGAGCATAAGATCTTTGTACAGGGGGTGATCTGGAATATTTTCAGTTATGACCAGTGGGGGGTTGAACTGGGGAAACAACTGGCTTCCAAAGTGCTGAAAGACCTCAAAGGGGATGGGATTTCCAGGCATGACAGTTCCACGGAAAACCTCCTAAAACACTTAAAGAATTAACCCTCTTTTTACTGCTGAATAAGTCCTCAGAATTATTCCATTTTTTAGTATTTAAAATGCTAAAATTATGTTAAGTTTGCTAGTCTGGATTTAACATTAGCTTAATGCAGATTAGTGGAAAATACGCCACTTTTGCAAAGCATTTGAAACACTAAATAACACATAAAATGAGAAACTTTTACTTGGCAGTAGTTGCACTTTTTTGTTCAGCTATTGCATTTTCACAAGGGGTTACCACCTCTTCTATGGGTGGTAAAGTTACAGACGCTGCCGGAGAACCATTACCAGGGGCTACAGTGCTGGCAGTACACGTACCCTCCGGAACCACTTATGGGGCAGCGACCGACTTTGACGGTTTTTACCGAATTTCGAATATGAGGACAGGTGGTCCTTACAAGATTACCTTTTCATACATCGGTTTTAATGAAGATGTTCGGGAGAATGTATTTCTGAACCTGGGCCAAACATTAAGACTAACTTCTACGCTTGCAGAATCTGCTACGGCATTACAAGAAGTAGTAGTTACCGGTGTTTCAGGAGGAGTCTTCGGATCTAATAAAACAGGTACGGAAACTAACGTTTCCCGAAGGGATATTGCCACTTTACCGGCCGCTTCCCGATCTATTGCAGATTTTGTCCGAATTACACCTCAAGCCCAGCTAACAGAAGGGAACGACGGTTTTTCCGTATCTCTGGCAGGCCAGAACAACCGTTACAATGCCATCTATATTGATGGGGCGGTGAATAATGACGTCTTTGGATTGGCTGGTTCAGGTACTAACGGAGGGCAAACTGGTGTTAACCCTTTCTCTGTTGATGCCATCGAAACCTTCCAGATCAATATTGCGCCTTTTGATGTAAGACAATCCGGATTCTCAGGGGGTTCTATCAATGCCATCACACGCTCAGGTTCCAATGAATTTGAAGGTTCTGCCTACGCTTTCGTAAGGAATGAAAGCCTGGTTGGAAAAACCCCGCCAGATTTGGTTGGAGATGGGGAAGAGCGTGAAAAAGTAGATGATTTCAGCGCCCTTACCTATGGGGTTAGATTAGGAGGCCCTATCGTAAAAGATAAGTTGTTCTTCTTTGTGAATTACGAGCGCCAAGATGATGAAACTCCGCAGCCCTTTAATTTCAGTAATTATACAGGACGTTCTTCCCGTGCGGATATTGACGGGCTTAGTAACTTCCTGCAAAGTACTTATGGGTATAATCCTGGAATCTTTGACAACAATACAAGGACTTTAGAAAGTGATAAATTAACAGCCAAAATCGACTGGAACATCAACCAGGATCACAAATTATCCCTGAGACACAGTTATGTTAAAGGAGATAATCTTGAAGCAAGGAATTCCGGAAACCGGAATATCGGTTTTATCAACGGGTCTGAGGCCTTTGTTACCACTACGAACTCTACTGCACTGGAATTGAGCTCAAGATTCAGCAACAAATATGCCAACAACCTGGTCCTTGCTTATACCAGTGTTAGGGACGACAGAGATCCTTTAGGGGAACCTTTCCCAACAGTAGATATACAGGATGGTGGGGGAACCATCTCCTTTGGAGCAGAACCTTTTTCAACAGCTAACCTGCTCGATCAGGATGTTTTCACTATTACCAATAATTTTGACATCTACGCAGGCAGGCATACGGTTACCTTAGGGGCTAACCTTGAATTTGCCAAGATTAAAAACCTATTCTTTGCCTTTAACTACGGGGACTATACTTTCGAAGACCAGTTTGACGATGCTGGAGTGTTGCTCTCTAGCGGTCTTAATCAATTCCTTACAGGGCAGGATGCTGATGTATACCAGCATGGGTATTCTCTTGTAGGTAGTGGTGTAGTAGGTGACGAATCTGCAGGAGCTTCCGAATTTAATACTTTCCAGGCAGGATTTTATATCCAGGATGATATCCAGATCACGGATAATTTTAAAGCAACTCTTGGGGCAAGGATAGATATTCCTTACTGGGATGATGGTGCTGTTAATGATGATTTCAATACCAGAACCATTCCAATTCTGGAATCTGTGAACAAAGACCTTCAGGGGGCACGCGTTGGCCAGGGGATCGATCCTACGGTTCATTTTGCACCCCGTTTAGGATTTAACTGGGACGTAGATGGAAATAGTACAACCCAGATCAGGGGAGGTATAGGGGTATTCACTTCAAGACTTCCTTTGGTATGGCCAGGAGGAACATACAACAACAATGGTATTACAGGTGGTTTCAACTTTGAATTTGGGCAGCCTTTTGTTGCGGATATCAATAATCAGTTTGAAGATCCGGCACCTGGTTCAGGAGGCGTTGGAGGGAATATTGATTTAATTGCCAAAGACTTTACTTTACCACAGGTGATTAAATACAATATTGCAATAGACCAGAAACTTCCCTGGTGGAATCTGATCTTATCAGGAGACTTCCTTTATACAGACGTTATTACTGATATTTATTATCAGAATCTGAATCTTAAAAGTCCTACAGGCAATTATGAAGGAGCAGACAACCGTCCTTTCTATGACAGAGGAGATGAGATTGATCCTACCTATGGGAGAATTATCCTGGCGTCCAATACCGGTGGAGGATATGCGCACAATACCTCCTTTACCTTGAGAAAGCCATTAGAAAATGGATTTGCAGGGCAAATATCTTACTCCTTCGGAGATTCCTTCAAGCAGTTCGATGGAACATCTTCTCAGAACAGCTCACAGTGGAGGAACATTCAAACCGTAAATGGTAAGAATTCTTATGTACCTGTTTCTAGATCTGATTTCGCTCTTGGTAACAGGATCTCTGCGAACTTCTCCTACCAATTGGATTGGAGTGACAATATCAAGACTACTTTTGGTTTGTTCTACGAAGGTTTCCAGGGAACCCCGTATAGCTTTATTTACCGAGAAGGTAGAGACTTGTTGAATGATGATTCCAGGGATAACGCGTTAATGTACATTCCTGCAAGTGCTGATGAGATTTTGTTTGCAGGGGACGACGCCCAACAAGCAGCTCAGTGGCAACAACTTGATACGTTCATCAACAGTATAGAATACCTTAGGGAAAACAGAGGTAAATATGCCGAGCGTAATGCAGTGAGAGGCCCCTGGAGCCACATCGTTGACCTCAAGGTACTTCAGGATTTCAGTCTGGATTTTGGCGGGAAAACACATACGTTCCAGCTTTCTGCGGATATTTTCAACTTCACCAACCTCCTGAATAAAGATTGGGGGAAACGTACATTTATCCGAAGTGAAGTAAGTCCGCTTACTACTGTATCTACAGGATCTACGCCAACATTTGAGATCAATGACGGGATCGTAAATGCAGACGGAACTCCGAATATTGAAGAATTGGACGATTTTGGAATTGCCTCTTCAAGATGGCAGGCCCAATTGGGTATCCGATATATCTTTAACTAGATCAAAATATATCCTTTAAAAAACCCTGATGTTTTCCATCAGGGTTTTTTTATGCATAAATTGTTACTTTTAGCAAAACAATACACTTCATATGGAACTATTGCAAACCGTACATTCTTATATGGCCTATGCTGTACTGATTGTACTCTTTTTGGCTGTGGCCAATGCTATTACCGGTTGGGCAGGCAACCGGGTGTTTAACCTCCAGAAGGACTTTAGACTGAGTCTTTTCACCCTGATCCTAAGCCATCTTCAATTGTTATTGGGTTTAGCTCTTTTCTTTGTTTCGGCCAATGGCTTAAAAGCAATTCAAACACTAGGAATGAGTGGCTTAAACGCTTCTGCACGATTACTGGCTGTTGAACATCCCTTTATCAATATTGTGGCAATCATCCTGATCACCATAGGGTGGTCTCGTCATAAAAAATTTATGGACGGAAAGAAAAAATTCAAGAGCATTGCTATATTTTATGGCCTTGGGTTAATTTTAATCCTTTCCAGGATACCCTGGGATCAATGGTTTAATTAAAAAATATAATATGAAATATCTGCTTCTTATCCTTATTTGTGCTACAACTCTTGTAAATGCACAGCAAAAAGACTTGTTCAATGGTAAAGACCTGGGTGGATGGACCGCCTATGGTACTGAAAAATGGTATGTTGAAGATGGTTTGTTAGTCTGTGAAAGCGGTCCCGATATGGGATACGGATATTTGGCCACCAACGAGTTCTACAACGATTTTGAATTAAGCCTGGAGTTCCTCCAGGAAGCCGATGGTAACAGCGGGGTATTTGTACGTTCCACAATTGAAGGAACAAAGGTAAGTGGCTGGCAGGTGGAAGTGGCTCCTCCCGGGAAGCACACCGGAGGGGTTTATGAATCCTACGGCAGGGGCTGGCTCATTAAACCCGAGTCTGAAAAGGAATCGGTATTGAAAGCGGGAGAATGGAATACCTTAAAGATCCGCGTTGTTGGCGAACAGCTAACCTCCTGGTTAAACGGAGTAGAGATGGTAAGCCTTACTGACGAAAAGATCGGACAGGGAAAAGGGGCTATAGCGCTTCAAATCCATGATGGCGGCGGGATAAAAGTGAAGTGGCGAAATATAAAACTGAACTTGCCAGAATAGCATTTACAAGACTTTTTTGATCAGTAGTATATAGACAGGAAAATGATCGCTGTAGCCTCCCTTATAATTCCCGCCGGCATAACTCCGGAAGGGATATCCCTGGAATCTACCTGTTCTTGTTATTAAGAAGGAAGGCCTGAACACCTTTGCTTTCCAGTATGAATACTGTCTCCAATTTGACTTTAAAAAATTACCTGATAACAAGATCTGATCAAATAGACTCCACTGGTCCCTGTAAGCCAGGGACCCCAAACCTTTTTTAAATAAGTGTTCCATAGGATTATATAGATCATTAGAAGTTAAAGAAGTAGAATCATTTTTGGCGTTCAGAATAGTCTTTAAACTTCTATCAGTGGGGTCATCATTAAAGTCACCCATTGTAAGGATCCTTGCGTCCGGGTTTATATTATAAATAGAGTCTATAATTTTTTTATTAAGTCGGGCGGCAGCAATTCTGTAAGGTTTGCTTCTGGACGCACCTCCACTTCTTGAAGGCCAGTGATTTATAACAAGGTAAATCTCTTCACTATCGAGGACACCCATCACAACAAGCTGGTCACGGGTATACTTCCTATAGTTTTTTTCATTGTATAATAACAGACTGTGACTCTTGTGAGCAAAGGGGATAAAATGGGATTTTTTAAAAAGCAATGCCACGTCTATTCCCCTTTCATCCGGAGAATCATGGTGAATTATACCATAGCCTGCTTTCTTGAGATTAGGATGATGTATCAAATCCTTTAGTACTTGTACATTCTCTATTTCACAGAGTCCTATCAAATCTGGTGGGCCTTGTCGCTCATTTGATCCTATCGCAGAAATCACTTTGGAAATATTCTCTATTTTCTGTAGATATCTATCTACTGTCCAACGACCCTTCCCCTCAGGGGTTTTGTCATCATCAAAGGTCTGGGGATCGTCCATAACATCGAACAAATTTTCAACGTTGTAGAAAGCCACGGTACGAATATGAAAGTTTTGTTTTCGCTGCGACCTTAATGGTAAAATGCCTAATAGCAGTACTCCCGCATATAGTACATATATCAATTGATTTGTTCTTCTCATATACCACTTAAACGTTCACAGTCACCCAAGATAAAATTGCTTTATGAATGGAACATGCAGCTGTTCGGTCTACATTCGGCAAGTTCCAAGGAGTAAAATGATTGGTGAAAAGGAGATGTATGGACGTGTGTATTATGTAGCAACTTGTTGCAAAGTACTTTTATATCTGGCTTGTTGGGCATTTGGTTTTCATGCTGTAAAAGGACAGGAAATATCAATACGCGGGAAGGTCCTTGATGCAAATACCCAAAAGCCATTAACGCAAGTACAGATAAAAAATGAAGCGGCGGTTAAGCAAGTGCTTTCAAATACAAAGGGACTTTTTGAAATAGTTACCAGTGGTTTTGGAGAATTGACATTGCTATTCGAAAAAAAGGGATATAAAGACCTTAGGATACCAATTGAAATTGGACAAGAGAGAGTGCTTGAATTGGAAACGGTTTTTATGGAAGAACTGTTTGTGTTTGATGATAAGGATGTTCTGGTTGCATTGTCTGCTGATGACCTGTATGATGAAGAGGTGCAAAGCGAAAATGTTGGGGTCTTACAGAGCAATCAGGACATCTTTTTGAAAAAAGCGGCTTTTGAATTTAGCCAGGCGTTCTTTAAAGTAAGGGGGTACGATTCCCGGGAGGGCCAGGTATTATTCAACGGGATTCCCATGAACAAAAGCTACGATGGCAGGCCCCAATGGAACAATTGGGGCGGTCTAAATGACGTATTGAGAAATCAATTCTTCATATTGGGACCAGGGTGTTCAGAAAGTTCGTTTGGCTCCCCCTTAGGTGTCCTGGAGATCAATTTGAGTCCGGTAAACACCCGTCCGGGCTTAAGACTTACCAGTTCCATTTCCAACCGCAGTTATACCGGGCGGCTGATGGCAACCTATAGTACTGGGGATAGCCATAAGGACTTGTCTTATACTTTATCGGCATCCAGACGTTGGGCAGATGAAGGATATCTTCAGGGAACCCTCTATGATGCCATATCGCTTTTTGGAACTCTGGAACTTAAGGTGGATAAAAAATCCAAAATGGCACTCACGGCTATTTGGGCTAAGAACCGGAGGGGCAGAGCCTCGGCGATAACCCAGGAAGTATTCGAACTTGGGGGCAAGGCGTATAACCCCTACTGGGGATTACAGGAAGGAGATATCCGAAATTCCCGGGAGAGGCTTATTGAAGAACCTATTGTTATGATAAATTTTCTAAGAGATTCAGAATCCCTGAGACTGCGAACAGGATTGGCTTATCACTCCGGAGTACGATCCAAAACAAGACTGGGGTACCAGGATGCTCCCAATCCTGACCCCTCATATTACCGATATCTTCCCAGCTACCATATTAACAGTCCTATAGGGGCCAATTTTGACAATGCGGCAAAAGCAGAGGAAGGATTTAAGCATAACTCTCAACTAAATTGGCATGGTTTATACACTGTCAACGCTAATTCCCCGGTTGCCGGAAAGGCATTATATGTGCACTATGCAGATGTAACTAAGGACAATTATTTCATTGCCAATGCCACGGGGAATTTAAATATTAACAATTCATTTTTCATTGATGTTGGTGGAAATTATCGATTACTTGACTCCCGAAATTTCGCGGAGATCAAAGATTTACTGGGAGCTTCGTATTACCTCGATGAAGATGGATTTTCAGGCACAAGGAATGATCTGGAAGGCGTTTACGAAAAGCAGAGCGGAATAATCAATTACCACTATGATCTAAATCATAGGTTCTGGGAAGGATTTTTTCAACTTCGGATTCAAAAAGCCAAGTGGGAAAGTTTTATTGCTGCACGCTTTCAAGAACAAAAGAGCTGGAGAGAAGGGCGATTTAAAAATGAGAGGTACCCTGGGAATTCAAAAGGGCTGAGTACTCCAATTTCAAATACCTCCTGGTCCTTTAAAGCAGGTTTAAATTATGTTTTGAGTGGCAGACAACAATTACAATTTAATGGATTGATAGAATCACGACCTCCGCTGCTGAAAAACCATTTTATCAACCCAAGGGAACACAATGGATTGGTAGAGAATCTTTTAAGTCCAAAAATAAGCACTTTGGAGACAAATTATGTATTTCGTTTTCCTGATGTCACAGGCCGACTTTCAGGATTCTATACGCGTTACCAAAATGATACAGACATCAATTTTTTTTATACGGACTCAGGATATGGATCTGATTTCGTTCAGGAAGTAATCACAGAGTTAGACAAATTGCATATGGGTTTTGAACTAGGGGTAGATATTTCTTTGTCATCGGCATTTCGCCTTACAATTGCAGGAACAATTTCCAAATATCTCTATGCAAGTGATCCAAATGTTACAATCTATTTTGATCCGACTAATGAAATAGAACCAATCAACGAACTTGGTATGGTCAACTTGGGCATAGCCCGTATAAAAGACATGAGAATAGCACAGGGACCGCAGGAGGCCATTTCTATTGGTATAGGTTACCGTGATCCGAAGTACTGGTTTACAAACCTTAGCTTAAATTATTTAAACAAGAGCCATATAGATATCAATGCCCTGCAACGTACCAAAAGTTTTTCTTTTAGTCCAGGCAGTAATTTACCTTCTGTAAATTATGAGCCCATCACTGCCAGGAAATTATTAAAGCAATCCCCTCTTGATAAATTGTACCTCTTAAATCTGGTTGGTGGTAAATCCTGGCTACTCGGGAAAAAGTATATAAGCATTTTTATTAGCATCAACAATCTGTTCGATGTGATATACAAAACAGGGGGTTACGAGCAGGGTCGCAATGGACATTATGAGCAGCTACTTAAAGATATACAAACTAAGCATCCCCGGTTTGGTCCCAAATATTGGTATGGGTATGGAAGAACATACTTTTTGAATATGAGTCTAAGTTTATGATAATGAGAGCGTTTTTAGGTTTTGGGTTTTTTTGCCAAACAAGTATAGTCTGTATTTTAGTTTTAACTACCAGTTGTGTAGTAGGGGAGCAATTTCCAAATCCTGAAATGGACTGTAATTCGGAATTAGTTCCAAATATGTCTTTTGAGGAATTGTTTGCAAATTACAATGGAGAAACAACAGTGCTAAAAGAGGATGATATTTTAGAAGGATATGTTATTTCCTCCGATTTAGCCGGTAATTTTTTTGGTAGTCTGCATATTCAGGATAAGATACAAAACCCGGATTTCGGGCTTCAATTGGATATTGATTTACAAGACTCTCACGTGTTTTATCCTCTTGGAAGTAAGCTCCTTGTCAATTTAAAAGGCCTATACCTCGGGAAAAGCAAGGGGATCTATAAACTGGGAAGTGCAAATAGGATTTTTGGTCAGGTAGTGGTCAGCAGAATTCCTGCGAGTCGGGTGTTAGACCATTTAATCCCTTCTTGTGAAGAGATCGCTCATATTGTTCCACAAAAAACAGGTATCAGCAAGCTGACTGAAATATCAAGCAATACCCTGATTGAATTAGATTCAATTGAATTTGTGACCGAGGAAATCGGGAAGACCTATGCCGTTTCGAAGGAAGAGACAAGCAGACAGTTATCAGATTGCATGGACAATACAATTCAGCTGGTGACAAGCGCATTTTCCTCTTTTCAAAATAGCAGTCTTCCCCAGGGAAATGGAAGAATCAGCGCTGTGCTGTTAAAAGAAAGTAAAACCATGAATCTTGTTATTAGTAGCACTGCTGATATTAGCTTTACTAATCCCCGCTGTGAAACCGTGGTGGATCAATTTACTTCTACTCAGTTTCTGATTTCAGAAATTGCCGATCCTGACAATAACAGCAATGCACGTTTTATAGAACTCTACAATGCTGGATCTGAAGATCTTCCACTAAAAGGGTGGAGTTTGGAGAGATACACTAACGACAGTGAAACTGTATCATCGAGGATAGACCTAAGCGGAAGTGTAGTTGAGGCTGGTAAAACCTTTGTAATTGCTTCTGATGCGGAAATATTTCTGGAAACCTATGGAATTGAACCTAATTTAGTAGGCGGACAAAATAGTCCGGCAGACTCCAATGGAGATGATAATTTAGTGTTGATTGATCCCTTTGGGATGGTAATTGATGTTTTCGGAAGGATAGGTGAGGATGGGAGCGCCACGGATCATGAATTTGAAGATGGCAGAGCCCTCAGAAAGGAAGAAATAGACCGTGGCAATATAGCTTACGATAAAGAAGAGTGGATTATTTACAATGATACTGGCGCTGCCGGCACAATCAAGGAACCTCAAATAGCCCCTCAGGATTTTACCCCAGGCAAACGCTAACTTAGGCCACTTCCGATAGGACCGTTTCCAAATCGGCAGTAGTCATTGGCTTCAGGATATAATTTTTAATGAGGGGATAGGTCTTGATACGCTCAAGGTCTCTTGGATCTACAGAAGAACTGATCACGTAAATAGAAGTCTTTTTATCTGCAGGTTTTGGCAGTTTGAGAAAATCTTCCAGGAACTCCCAGCCATTCATAATGGGCATATTGAGGTCGAGGAAAATAACAGATGGAAGCGGTTTCCCGGAATTTGCGATCATAGTTAGCTCTTCCAGAGCTTCCTGTCCGTTCGAATACACACTAAGATGTTCACAGAAATCAAGTTCACGCATTAATCGCTTAGCCCCATAAATAAAGATATGGTCATCATCTATTATACAAACGTTTGCAACTTTTTTCATACGTAAATCAGTTAGTGAGCAGCAGATAAGAAGGTAAGGTGAAATGTTGTGCCTTTTCCAACCATACTTTCTACAGCTATTTCCCCATGCATCGATTCAATCTGGTTCTTTGTAATGAATAAACCAATCCCTTTAGCATCTTTATGCTTGTGAAAGGTCTTATACATCCCGAATATCTTATCTCCATGTCTGGCAAGATCTATCCCTTGACCATTATCGCTGAACGAGATTATGGTCTTGTCTGACAATACTTTTGACGAGATTTTCAGTTGAAGTGGTCTGTTGGGGGAACTATACTTAATACTATTCGTAAATAAATTTAGAAATATGCTATCCAGATAGGCTGGGATAGCCCTAATTCTGATGTTCTTTGAAATTTTTATGGAGGTCTTTGCCTGTTTTTCTTGAAGTAAAAGCGACAAATTTTTTTCAACATTTTTAATAGGTTCCAGAACAGTTACCTCCTTCATTTTATCTAGTGTTCCGGTTTTTACCTGAACCACTTCCGTTAAATGACGAACAGTTTCGTCAAGGCTTTCTGATGCATCCGTTAGTAGCACCATTAGGTTCTTTATTTCTTTTTCATCCTGCTCTTTTTGCAAGAAACTGGTTAGCATTGAAAGGTTGCTCGAATGAGATCGCAAATTATGTGAAACGATATGGGCAAAATTCATCAGGCTTTCATTTTGTGCATTTGTGATCTCAAGAAGTTCTTTGGTTTTGCTTTCAGCAGCTTTGATCTCGGTGATGTCCCAATTGGTTCCTATCATTTTTAAGGCCTTACCCTTAGCATCACGCTGAGTAATAGCCATAGCCCTGATATGTCTGGTTTCTCCGTTGGGCCATATAACACGAAACTCAGTATCGAATTCCTTTTCTCCGTCTATGGCCATTTGCACTTCCTTCTGTGCCCTTTCTTTATCCTCAGGGTGTACTGCTGCTTCCCAGGCTTCATAAACCTCCGGGAAGCTTGTAGATGTTATACCATATAGCCTGTACATCTGTTCGTTCCATACAAGGTGGTTTTCCAATATATTATAATCCCAAACACCAACGGTTGCAGCACTGGTAGCAATGGCAAGTCTGTCTGTTATTTCCTGTTTCTCCAGCTCCATTTTCTTTTTGGAATCAATATCCTGGAAGGTGCCAAAGAGGCGAACACATTTGCCCTTGTACATTTCTGCTTCACCTTTGGCGTGAACCCATTTAATATTGCCCCTGGCAGTAACGATTTGCAATTCGGTATCCCATGGTTGCCCAGTTCTAATGGCTTCGCTGACATACTCCGTTATTTTTTCCCTGCAGGGACCTTCCTTATAGAAATTAATTCCCTTTTCTAAATCAGGCACAAAATCATCAGGGACCTCATGAATTTCCTTGGTAACATGAGACCAGTAGATGGTATTGTGTACAAGGTCTACCTCCCAACCCCCTATTCGAGCTACGCTCATGGCTTTGGAAAGTAATTCTTCGTTGCGCTTTAACGCTGTTATATCTTCTCGAAGAAGAACAATGCCTGCAAAATCATCCTTGTTTTTAGACCAGTAGCTTAAATGGTATTTGAACCATTGGTACCCGCCATCAGAATGTAGATGACGAATGGTTTCAATCTTTTTACCTTTATTTTGAAAAGAAGATTTGTTGATTTTTTTAAATGAGGCTGGTGTTTCTGGGAACAGTTCAAAATAATCACTTCCTTCTATTTCATCTGCTTTTGAAACAGGCAGTTCCTTTAAAAATCTGTTGGAATAGTTAAGTATTCG
>CBDUAW010000002.1:0-22983 GCA_965365215.1 uncultured Eudoraea sp.
TTAAACTGGTTAATATTTCCTTTACGATTTTAAAGTCATCAAAATCTTCTCTTTTTCCATTGGTTTCCTGATAGGTTTCATGACCTTTTCCCGCCACCAGAATAATGTCGTTTGCGGCAGCGAGCTGACAGGCTGTCTTAATAGCCTGTTTCCGATTTTCAATAGACATTACCTTGTTAATATTCTGTGGTTCCACCCCTGCTTCCATTTCTTCGATTATGGTAACAGCTGGTTCTGACCGGGGATTATCAGAAGTGAAAATGGCTTTATTGCTCATTTCTGAAGCGATATGACCCATTACCGGACGCTTAGACTTGTCACGATCACCACCACACCCCACTACGGTGATGACGTTTTCATTTCCAGTCCTCAATGTATTGATAGTATCAAGTACATTTTTTAAGGCGTCCGGCGTATGGGCATAATCAACTATCGCTGTAATTCGTTGTTTTGAAATATAATATTGAAAACGGCCATCCACATTCTCCAGTTCGCTCAATAGCCGAAGAATCTCGAGTTTTTCGAGTCCCATTAATGCAGCGGTAGCATAGATGGCCAATATATTATAAGCATTGAAGTTGCCAATTAACCTGGTCCAGAGTTCGTTCTCCTCTATTTTCAGTAACTGACCATTAAATTGATTCTCCAAAACCTGTGCTCTGAAATCGGCAAAGGTCTTCAGGGCATAGGTGAATTTTTTGGCTTTGGTATTCTGCAGCATATACAAACCATTCTTATCGTCCAGATTGGATAAGGCAAAAGCCTTTTTTGACAAATCGTCAAATAATTTCTTTTTAGTATAGCGGTATTCAGCAAAGGTTTTGTGATAATCGAGATGATCATGGGAAAGATTCGTAAATATGGCGCCTTCAAATTGTAATCCTTCCGAACGTTTCTGGGCTATGCCATGTGAACTCACTTCCATGAAGCAAAATTCAACCCCCTCCACATTCATGGAATAAAGATGTTTATTGATAGTGAGGGCGTCAGGAGTGGTATGGGTGGTAGCATACTCTTTGTCATCTACCATAACCTTAATAGTAGATATTAAACCCACCTTATACCCGGCTTTTTTAAACAACTGGTAGAGCAAACTACTAACGGTAGTCTTTCCATTAGTACCAGTTACCCCAACCAGTTTTAAATTTTTTGAGGGGTTACCGTAATAATTTGAGGCCATTATTGCCAGGGCCTGTTGGCTGTCTGCCACGGCCACATACGTTACCTCATTAACCATCTTTTCCGGGATCGCCTCACATATAATGATTTGTGCGCCCTGTACTATAGCTTGGTCTATATAATGATGCCCGTCTGTAAGGGTTCCGCGTATTGCTACAAAAACATCGTCCATGCCTATCAGGCGCGAATCAAAATGAAGCGCATTGAACTTCCGGGCCGTACTACCACTAACGGCAGTTATGCTCACCCCAAATAATATGTCCTTCAATAACTTCATGAAAGTTCCAGTATAATTTTCCTTACTTTCTCGAGTGATGTCCCCTGAGAAATTGATTGTTTCCTTACTTTTCCGTTGCCCTTTACCTCAACTTCCAACCCCAGGTTTTCAAGAATTGAAATAGCATCCATACCACTCATTCCTTTTACATTAGGGACTTGTTTGTGTTCCTTCTGAGCCTCAACGTAATAGCGATCATAGTCTGACTCTAGGCTGGCATTAGATGGCTCCAGGGAACGCACCTCATCTACCATAGGGTTATTTGCATAAATTTTATGGGCAATGGTTTTAAATACAGGTCCAGAAACATCTGCCCCGTAGTAACCTACACTCTTATCTGGCTCATGAATTACCACAATGCAGGAATATTTTGGGTTTTCCACAGGGAAATAACCAGCAAATGTGGAAATATAGGCCAGCTTATCCGGGTCTTTGGCGACGTAGTTCTTTTGTGCAGTTCCTGTTTTACCTGCCATAGAAAAATCAGGAGAATAAAGCCTGTGGCCGGTTCCGTGTTTTTTTTCCACCACATTGGCAAGGAGATCCTGAACCTGTTTGGCCGTTTCAACTGAACAGATCGATGGATTAATTACTTCCTTTTCAAATTTGAAGATTGTTCTGTTCCACTCCCGAACTTCTTTTATTAGCCTGGGTCTTACCAACTCGCCGTTATTGGCAATTGCGTTATAAAAGGCAAGTGTTTGAAGGGGAGTTAAGGAAACCTCATAGCCGTGAGACATCCATGCCAAGGATATTCCTGACCAGCCTTTGTCTCCCGGAAATCTGATTACCGGTTTCCCCTCTCCTTTTATCGGGAGGTCCAATTCCTTATGGAGTCCCATATCCATAAGGCGATTTACATATTCAGCGGGTTCCGTTTTGTAATTGTTATGTATCATTTTGGCAAAGGCCGTATTTGAAGAAACTTCAAAGGCCCTTGCAACTGAAATTTTACCATATCCACCGTGCTTGGAATCCCTCACGGTCCTATCATACAGCCTCCATCTTCCCTTTTCTGTATCAATTACGGTGCTGGTATCGATCTTTTGATCCTCAAGTGCAGCTACCAGCGACATTAATTTAAAGGTAGAACCCGGCTCATGTGATTCCCCAACTGCATAATTGAGTCGTTCGTAGTATTTCCCATCTTCTGTGCGACCCAAATTAGAAATAGCCTTTATTTCACCAGACTTGGTATCCATCACTATGACACATCCGTGATCTGCCTTATACTTTTCCAGCTGTGACAAGAGTGCATGATGGGCTATATCCTGGATATTAATGTTTATGGTAGAAATTACGTCATAGCCATCTTTGGGTTCCACTATATTATCGAGGCCTATTGGCTTCCATTGACCTTTTGCGATTTTCTGTTTTAACCTTTTACCCTCAACACCACGCAAATATTGCCCAAATGCCCCTTCGAGACCTACCCTGGTGGCATAGCCATTTTCATCAAATCGTTCATATCCCACACTCCTTTCAGCAATTTTTCCCAAAGGATGCTCTCTTACTGTACGTTGCTCCACAATAAGACCCCCTTTATAGGGACCCTTATTAAAAAGCGGAAATTCCTTCACCTGGATATACTCCGAATAATCCAGATTGCGTGCTATCAGCGCATATCGGTTCTTGTTGGTTTTGGCTTTTCGCAATATTTTTTCATAATGAGCCGTGGATTTCCCCAGTAGGTTCTCCAGGGATTCGGCCAAAGGCCTTACCAGTGCTTCAAAATCTGCCGATTTAACCGTCACAGCATCAAAACGAATAGTATACTTGGAAACTGAAGTGGCTAAAAGGCTACCATCATCAGAATAGAGGTTACCACGGTTTGGAGCAATGGTGAACATTTTTTCAGTGCGCTTCATTGCAAGCTCCTTGTACTTATCGCCATGAACCATCTGAATACTCACAAGTTTAACAACAACTGCGGATGCAAAAAGAAACAGGCATCCGGCAATGAAATACAACCTGGTCATAATATGTTTTTCCGTAATTGCCATTATTGAGCAGCTGTTTTTACCTTGATCTTTTTGGGAGGCGTCTCTGACGGATAGAGGCTGTCTTCCATGACTGCTTCCCTAATGGTTGACTCCAATTTTAGTCTTTGAACGTCCGAACGCATATCTACAAATTCGCTCCTTAGTTCTTTTACCTCTTCATTAAGTGCGGCAACCCTGTGTACTTTCCGGTCTGCACTATGAGAACTGGCGATCATAACAGTAGCCAGGAAGGAAGCATAAATAATGAATAACCAATTCTTTGGTGCATCTCCGCTCACCAAAAACTTGCCTTTAAGTATGTCTATAATTCCTTTTCTCACTTTATTAATAATATTTGCTATACATCAACCCTCTTCAGATGCGTTCAGCAATCCTAAGTTTCGCACTTCTAGCCCTGCTGTTTTCATCTATTTCTTTTTGTGATGGGACAATTAGTTTTCCAACCTTTTTAAAAGGCACTTTTACATTCCCGTAAAAGTCCTTTTCTGCCTGACCTTCAAACTTGCCTTCTCTTATAAATCTTTTCACCAGTCGGTCTTCCAGGGAATGATAGCTTATGATGCTAAGTCGGCCACCCGGTTTGATCAACTCTGGTGTCTGCATCAGGAATTCCTCAATAACCTGAATCTCCTGATTCACTTCAATCCGTATTGCCTGATAAATCTGCGCCAGTATTTTGTGCTCCCGTTGCTTTGGTAAAAACCGTTGCAAAACCCCTTTTAACTCCTGGGTTGTTTTCACGGGCTTGTTCTTGCGGTATTCTACAATTGATGCCGCAATGGCACCGGCGTTGCGCAGATCTCCGTATCGAAAAAATACTTTTCGCAATTCATCATAGCCGTAAGAGTTCACCACATCATATGCCGACAGCTCATTTTTCTTACTCATCCTCATATCCAATTCAGCTTCATAACGTGTTGAAAAACCACGTTCCGGAACGTCTAATTGATGAGAAGAAACCCCAAAATCTGCTAGGATCCCATCTACTTCCTGTATGCCATAGAACTTTAAAAATTGTCTGATATACCTAAAATTCTCATTGATGAGCTGAAATCGCGGATCATCAATAGTATTTTGTAAGGCGTCTTCATCTTGATCAAATGCAACCAGTTTACCTTGAGGTCCCAGTTGACTTAATATCTCCCTGGAATGACCTCCCCCTCCAAAGGTTACATCAACATATACGCCCTTTGCCTTTATTTGGAGCCCTTCCACAGACTCCTTTAAAAGCACAGGCTTATGATAGCTCGTCTTCATCGCTCCCCATTACTTCTTCAGCGAGTTCGGCAAAATTCTCAGCCGTTTCATCGATCACCTTCTCATAGCTGTCCTTATCCCATATTTCTATAATATTGATAGCAGAACTCAGCACCACTTTCTTGGTGATCCCAGCTATGGCTATCAGGTTTTTAGGGATTAACAACCTGCCGGTTGAATCTATTTCAACCGGTTTTACCCCTGCCGAAAACCTTCTTATAAAATCATTGTTTTTCTTTTTGAACCTGTTTTTTCTATTCATTTTCTGCATTAGCAGGTTCCACTCCTCCATGGGATATAGCTCAAGACACGGTTGAAATACAGAACGCTTTATGACAAAGCCTTTGCCCAGAATTGGTGCCATCTGATTTTTAAGGGTTACGGGGATCATAACCCGCCCTTTTACATCGGCTTTACACTCATATGTACCTATGAAACTGATCACTTAAAACTGGCTGGTTTTCTATATTAAACTCAAATATATAGAAATTATTACCACAAATTACCACAAATTACCACTTTGTTGATAAAAATTGGCGTTTTAAGTATGCCATCCCCTGTTAAAAAAGAAATGAAGTAAAAATTCAACCCAAAGTTTTTCCGGCTCGGTTAATCTGTAAACCGGGCCTTTTCACGGGCTGTGCGATTTATACAAAAATATTGCTATTATTGGGAAATCCCTATATTTGCGAACTGATAAAAGCAGCCGCTTTTTATGGAAGACCATATCGTTAAAGAAGGTAAATACCGCTATATAGAAGTTGGTGAAGGAAAACCTATGATTATCCTGCACGGACTAATGGGGGGACTGAGTAATTTTCACGGAGTAACTGATTATTTCCCCAAAAAAGGGTATCAGGTTTTGGTTCCGGAACTTCCCATTTATGATATGCCCATGATTAAGACTAACGTAAAGAATTTTGCCAAATTCCTTGAAAAGTTTATTGAGTATAAGGGCCTGAAGGACGTAATCTTACTAGGTAACTCCCTGGGAGGTCATATTGGATTATTACACACCAAACTCTATCCTGACATGGTGAAAGCACTTGTAATTACGGGGAGTTCAGGACTTTATGAAAGTGCAATGGGTGATGGGTATCCAAAAAGAGGGGACTATGAGTTTATAAAAAAGAAGGCCCAGGATGTTTTCTATGATCCTGAAGTGGCTACCAAAGAAATTGTGGATGAGGTGTTTGCCACGGTAAATGACCGTATGAAACTCGTAAAAACGCTGGCTATTGCCAAAAGCGCCATCAGGCACAATATGTCGAAAGACCTGCCTCATATGAGGACCCCAACTTGTATTATTTGGGGCGAAAATGACTCAGTAACCCCGCCAAACGTAGCTAAAGAATTTCATGAATTGCTTCCCGATTCCGATCTTTTCTGGATAGAAAAATGTGGTCATGCCCCAATGATGGAACATCCGGAGGAATTTAATGTTATTTTGGAAGCCTGGTTAACTAAACGGGAATTTTAAGATTCCTGTTGTCCGGCTTCTGGCGCGGGGCTCAATCTTTCATATCATGAAAATAAAATCAGCCGACTTTGTGATGAGCAATTCGCGGGTGGAGAACTGCCCAGGGGAACCCTTGCCGGAATACGCCTTTATTGGCCGCTCCAATGTAGGGAAATCTTCCCTTATCAATATGCTTACCCAACGTAAGAGTCTGGCTAAAACTTCAGGAAGGCCTGGCAAGACCCAGCTTATTAATCACTTTAAGATCAATGAAAATTGGTTCTTGGTTGATCTTCCCGGGTATGGCTACGCCAAGGTTTCCAAAAGAGATAAAAAAACCTTTCAAAAATATATCACTGATTACTTTACAAAACGCAGACAACTCCTCAGCGCTTTTGTGTTGATCGATATTCGTCATGCCCCACAAAAAATAGATCTCGATTTTATGGAATGGATGGGTGAAAATCAGATTCCTTTCTCCATCATTTTCACAAAGGCAGATAAACTAAAACCAGGGCAGGTGCAACCCAAGGTGGAGTCTTATTTAGCTTCCCTCCTGGAGGGGGTTTGGGCAGAGGCGCCTAATTATTTCATAACCTCTTCTTTACACAATACAGGGCGGGAAGACCTATTGGCTTACATTGATCAGATAAATAAAGAGTTTACGCAAGCTAAAAGCTGATCAATAAGCACAAACCTTTAAATTGCCCGCTCCTTAATTAGAGCTATTAATGCTTCCGCATGCTTAAGTTGGTTTAATTCACTGGTGGATACCACCACTTCTAAACCCTTGGGGGTAACACCCAAAATCAACGGAAAAGTATGTTTATGCCCAAACTTAGATCCGTATTCCTTGCTGAATTCATCCCGGTGTAAAAAAACCATTGGGACTTCAAACGTATTACGGAATTGCTTCCAGCTGCGTTTTTCAGTAAGAGCCCCATAGGTTATCTGACACAGATTACAATCGTATGTCGATGGACTTAGAATCTTCCTGGCCCCATCCAACAAAACATTCCCAAGTCCGGAGTCAGCATTGTAAATAAATAATAATTGTTGCAGTTTTTCCCGATTCATCATTAGATAGTTCCGTTAATCCCCTGAAATATAAATTGGTAATTAAGTCTAATCCGGATATGGTAACTTACAACAAATAATTTAAAAATATTTATCCGTGAAAATCATGTCTTTTGCGCTTTTGGGTATTATGCTACTATACAGTTGTAGCGAAAAACCCAGTAAGCAACTTCCACCTGTTACTGCCCCTTTTACTAAACTCGATACGCTGGCCACCAATGACTGGTGGAATAAGGGACCCAATGAAATCATTAATCTTAAGGTTCAAAGAGACAGTGTGGTTGCCTTTGGGCTCTATACGGTTCATCAGCAGGTTTTGAAACTGACTGCCCAACTCTATCCCTTATACCCGGATGAAAGCCGGGAGGTTCAATTGTCCATATGGGAAGATGAGGATTGGAAAGTAATACAAACCCGGCAGGTAAATGATATTGGATGGTCTGCAACCTTCCGTGTAGACCATTGGGATACCTCAAGGGATAGGCCATACCGAATTTCCCATGGGCCCCGGGCATATTTTGAAGGGCTCATCCGAAAAGACCCCGTTAACAAAAAGGAAATTATAATGGCTGCCCTTTCCTGTAATTCCAATAAGGATCGTGGTCTGCGCAAAAATTATGTCCGCAATATCAATTTTCAGGACCCGGATATCATCTTCTTTGCGGGAGACCAATCCTACGATCATACCGAACATACGGCGGCATGGTTAAAATTCGGTGTACAATTCCGCGAAACCTTCAGAAACAGGCCCTGTATTACCATTCCGGATGATCACGACATTGGTCAGGGTAATCTCTGGGGAGAAAATGGCAAAATCTCACAGTTAAAAGGAGGTAGTGATGGCGGATATACCTATCACCCCGAATATGTAAAAATGGTTGAACGGTGCCAAACGAGTCATTTACCCGATCCCTTTGACCCTACTCCCATAGAGCAAGGTATTGGAGTTTATTATACCCAACTTATTCTGGGCGATATTGACTTTGCCATTCTGGAAGACCGGAAATTTAAATCCGGACCCGCAGGCAAGATACCTCAACAGGGGCCGCGCCCGGATCATATCAGAAATCCGGATTACGATCCAGGTTCCATTGACCTTCCCGGCTTAGAACTATTGGGTGAACGTCAACTGCATTTCCTGGAGCACTGGGGACAGGGCAATTCGGATGTTATGAAAGTAGTGCTCTCTCAGACTGGTTTTTGTGGCGGGGCGCATATTCACGGCACTATGGACAACAGATTGCATGCAGACCTGGATTCAAATGGTTGGCCCCAGACAGGGCGAAAGGAAGCTTTGAAATTAATTAAAAAAGCAAATGCGGTCCATATTGCCGGAGATCAGCACCTGGCTACAGTAATAAGACACGGAATTGAGGAATATGGAGATGGCCCCTGGGCTTTTGTAGTACCCGCTATTGTAAATGACTATTACAGCAGGTGGTGGTGGCCAGAGGATGAAGAACCGGGTATAGATCCCAATAAAGCTACAACACTACCATGGACGGGCAACTATCTGGATGGTTTTGGAAACAAAATAAGTATGATGGCTTATGTAAACCCCGAAAGCCCTTCATCAGGTGGCGGCTACGGTCTTATTAGATTTCAAAAGGAAAAACAAACTGTGACCTTTGAATGCTGGCCCCGAAATGCAGATGTTACACAGGAAAGTGCACGGCAATTTGAAGGCTGGCCTATTACTGTTCCCCTGGATTAATGCTCTTTCATATTTTATTATATTCGCCAGATATTTTTACAACTTCATTTATTAAATATGACGAGTTCGTACCAGCAGTGGTTTCACCCATATAAACCCGTTAAAAAATATCAGAAGCGCGTTGCCTATTTCAGTATGGAATTTGGTATAGACCAGGGCCTTAAAACCTACTCCGGAGGGCTTGGGTTTCTGGCCGGTTCTCATATGAAAGCAGCTTTTGACCTCAAACAAAATATGATTGGAATTGGGATGCTATGGAAGTACGGATACTACGATCAGACAAGGGCCGCAGACCAGTCGCTTGAAGTTAAGTTTACCGAAAAAAATTACTCCTTCCTGGAAGATACAGGAATAGTGGTTGAAGTACAGATCAGCAAAAATACTTCTGTAAAAGTAAAGGCCTTGGTTTTGAAACCTGAAATATTTAATACCGTTCCTATATATTATCTAACAACAGATACAGAGGGCAATGACCACTTGTCAAGAACCATATGCAATTCCTTGTACGATCAGAACGATGAAACCAGGATAGCACAGAGCATTGTATTGGGAATAGGTGGGGCGAAACTGGTAGAAGTATTGGGTGGTGCTGATCTCTATCACCTGAATGAGGGCCACGCACTTCCTGCTTTATATTATTTAAAAGACCAGGGCTTGGGAAGTTCACAAATGGCCTTTACCACACATACCCCTGAAAAAGGAGGACATGAGGAGCGCCATGCCCCAATGTTGAATGATTTTGGATTCTTTGGTCGTCGGTTGGATGAGCTTGAATTATCCCGGGAAACCGTACACAACAATTCCCTCAATTATACAGTGGCAGCCTTAAGAAAGGTCAAAAAAGCAAATGCAGTTTCTAAACTACATGCGAAAGTTGCCAGGCAAATGTATGAAGGTGTTGATGGTATTGCTGAAATCATTCCAATTACCAATAGCCAGCACCAGGGTTTTTGGCAAGATTCTAAATTGGCTCAGGCATGGAAAAAGCGTAATGACAAAGCCTTTATAGAAAGAAAGAAGGAACTGAAAAAGGAATTATTTAGGGAAGTATTAGATCAGACGGGTAAAATATTCGATGAGGATATACTTACCATGGTCTGGGCGCGAAGATTCGCAGAATACAAAAGACCCGATCTGCTTTTGAAAGACCTGCATCGTTTTGAAAAAATCCTTTCGAACTCCCGGTACCCTATCCAAATTATTTGGGCTGGCAAACCCTATCCAATGGATTACAATGCCATCAACACCTTTAACAGATTGGTTCACTTTTGTAAAGGAAAACACAACCTTGCCGTGCTAACCGGATACGAAATTGAATTATCCAGGAAATTAAAAGAAGGGTCGGACGTTTGGCTCAATACCCCAAGGATTACACGGGAAGCTTCGGGAACCAGTGGCATGACTGCCGCAATGAACGGTTCTGTAAACCTTTCTACAGATGATGGCTGGATTCCTGAATTCGCGAATAACGAAAAGAACTGCTTTGTGCTGCCGGCGCAAGATCACAACCTTCCTCATGAAGAGCAGGATTATTTAGACAGCCTCAATCTTTATAAAATTATTGAGGAGAAGGTATTGCCAAAGTATTATGAGCAACCTGAAGCCTGGTCTGATATGGTCTTCCTTGGGATAGATGGCGTTATTCCCGAATTTACCAGCACACGCATGGCACAGGAATATTATGAGAAACTGTATAAATAAGGAATCAATTCTGATTTTTTAATTCCAGTTTCTCTGCAAAATAATCACAGAAGTCCTTCATGGTTGCGGTCATTTTTTCATCTTGGGTCGCTTTCATAAAGGTATCTGACATGGCAACAAGGGTTTGATGGAAAAATATCTTCATTTCATCAACGGGCATATCCTTGGTCCAAAGATCAATTTTCAACGATTCTTTGTTTTTACTGTCCCATACGGACAGTAGCATGGCTTTGGCTTCCTCCTTGTTGATCCCACCATCTTGGGCCGACCAATGTAATGATTCCGGAACCCGGTTTTCATCGAGGGTCACCTCAAGCATTATCTGAGAGGTATGTAAGTTGGCCATAGTCTACTTTTTTGGTTTATAATTAGACCGCTTAAATATTTCTTCTGCAGGCAATGCCAGTAATTCCTGAAAGGGTATTTTATTGTTATCTGCAAAGGCCCTTACAATTTGCCATCCCACATACCTCCCTAAGCGACCGGGAGATTCATTGTCCAATTCCAATCTGAATTTTGAAAATGGAGCAGGATCAAGAAATCTTGGTCCCAATTTCCTGTCCGTGCTATACAGTAATTCGCGCTCAATGAAATAGCGCCAAATCTGTTCCTCATTGGCCCTTGCCCATTGGAGCTGTTCGGATGTATATCCTATTTTTTCTTCATCACTGGCAAGAGGAAGCAGCATATCCTTAAAATATAGTTCTTTCCCATAAGATATCATCTGCCCTAAAAATGTCCGATCGCGACCAAAGTTTATTACCTTCTTGGCATAGGTGCCGGCAACATCGCTGATCAGGTATTCTTTTTCCAACCCGGCTGCAATATAGCGGTCTATTCGGCTATAAAAACGGTGGTCTTTTCCCAGATAATTATCTAATCCAATCAACACCAAGGTATCAGCGAGGATAATCCTGTTGACGTAATCCACATCAGAAGAAACTGTAATTATCTTAGGAACTGGTATTCTCGGAAAATAATAGACAAGATGCTTAAACAATAACTCCAGATCTTTTTGCTGTTCGGAAAAATCCCCGAAGGTGGCGTCTATTTCCTTTAGTAAGGCCCGTTGCAGGGAATCCTGCATCTTAAGTTCCCATATACTATCTTGATATTGTTCGGGAAACAAATAGGGGTACTTAAACTTTAGAGCAGGCAGATCCTGCAGTGAAGCCTCTGCAAATTCACGGTCGAACCGAATAACCTCCAAATCTACAGCCACCTTCTCAATGTCTGCATTGATTTTAGGTTCTTCTGTACAGTTCACTAACAGCAGGATAAGCGGTAGAAATGCTAATCGTTTTAACAAATCAAAAACAAATTTAAAGGTCATTTCTTTATTTAATTATGAGGCCCTATTTTTACGGGGCAAATTTAAAGCTTTCAATATTAATATAACCTATAATGCATACCCAAAAAGTAATTACCCATATTGTAAACTGGTTGAAGGATTACGCTAATGAAGCGGGGATGAGCGGCTTTGTTATTGGCGTTTCAGGTGGAATTGATTCTGCTGTAACCTCTACCTTGTGTGCCATGACAGGGCTGGACCTCCTTTGTGTTGAAATGCCCATCCATCAGGGAAAAAATCAGGTTACCCGTGCAGATGCCCATATTAACTGGCTGCAGAAAAACCATCCTAATGTGAAGCGACAGCCGGTGAACCTGACCCCGCTATTCGACAGCTTTGTTGCGGCTATGCCTGTCGTAGAAAACGAAGAAGAGCGATTTATGTCCCTGGCTAATACCCGTGCACGACTGCGAATGACCACCTTGTATTATTTTGCGGCACTAAACAAGTACCTGGTTGCCGGAACAGGTAACAAAGTGGAAGATTTTGGGATAGGGTTTTATACCAAATACGGTGATGGAGGAGTAGATCTTAGTCCAATTGCGGATCTTTTAAAAACTGAGGTTTATGAAATTGGGAAGTTTTTAGGGGTTAGCGAAGCTATATTGTTGGCGCCTCCAACAGATGGGCTTTGGGGAGACAACCGCACGGATGAAGATCAGATTGGAGCTTCCTACCCTGAATTGGAATGGGCTATGAAAATGAGTGATGCAGGAAAATCAGCATCTGATTTTACCGGTCGCGAAAAAACCGTATTTGAAATATATCGACGATATAATACGTTAAACAGACATAAGATGATTCCTATACCTGTTTGTGAGATTCCTCAGGAGCTAAAGGTAACCTCTTAACTAAGAATCAGGGTTTTAAGTCGATTATTGTACGAATATCTGGGAGTTTTCAACAAAAAAAACAAAACTTTGTTTAAGAAATTAGATTTTAAACCTTACATTGCAAGAAGGTCTTTTTGTGAGACTTATTTAGGTTCAAATCTAGAAATCGACCTACAATGATCAAAGTTTTAATTGCAGACAATCATCCCATAGTACGTTTAGGTATAAAAAATGTGCTGAACACTGCTTCAGATCTAGAAATTATTGATGACGTTGCCACAACGTCAGATTTATTCAATTCTTTGAAGAAAGCTTCCCCGGATGTTGTTATACTGGAAATGGATATTCCAGAAATCAATGGCATAGCAACTGTACGTAAAATTAAGCAGGATTTTCCAGACGTAAAGGTTCTAATCTACAGTGGCCAGTCTGAAGATGTGTATGCCTTGAGTACCATCCGTGCAGGAGCATTCGGATATCTTTCTAAAACTGCCGACCTGGATTATATTATTTCGGCAATTCGCAAAGTTAGTGAAGGCAAGATGTTCATAACCAATGAATTGGCACAACGATTAGCATTTGATGAGGGCACTCAGAAACCAAGAAGGTTTTTCAGAAAACTATCTACAAGAGAGGTGGAAGTCCTTAAATTACTTGCCAGTGGTAAGCGAAACAAGGATGTGGCTCTTGGCCTTAACCTTAATGAGAAAACGGTAAGTACGTATAAAGCGAGGTTAATGAAGAAATTAAATGTTGATAACCTTGTAGATTTGCTCCAACAAGCCAAGGCCCTGGAGCTTTATTAAAGCGTTATTAATATTAAGAGATTTTACCCGGATTCATATCCGGGTTTTTTATTGCCGCATTTCTTAAGACAAAACCCTGTTTAATTTCTTATTTAAAAGTTTATTCAGCTGAAGATAGTTCATGATCTCCTCCAGGGTTTCGTGATGGTCTTCCGAAGATTCAGTGGTGTTCTTCTGAAGTACTTCTATCCTCCTTTTGATAAGATAACAGCGAAGCGTAAGAATGGTTTCACTGACCAGTTGTGAAATACTGTGCTCTTTGCTCTTGGGATAGATATCCTTGCGCTCCCAATGGTGCAATTCGTATTTCTCCTCCTCCATGAGGATTGAGGATATCTGTTCTACCAGATCCTGGTCCAAATAAGAAAGGAACGAATTAACTGAGAATTCCTGCTCCTTGTTTAACTCCTCTATTAGTCGATAATAAATATTTCTGAATTGCTCATGCGTCAATTCAATTTCATCATCTTGCAAGTCTAAATAGACTTTTTCATAGACCTTGGCTTCAATGTTCTCGGGTTCCAGGACCAGATCCCCGCTTTCATTTTCTTTTAGCACAAGGTCCTCAAATTGCTGCTGTTCATTTCCATACAATAACAACATTTCAATAATCTTACGTTCCAATTCATACTGCACATCCACTTTTTCCTGAAGCTCATTATTTTTTACAACGGCAAAGGAGGACTGTTGTTTTTTGTGTTCTTTCTGGTATTCAGTATGTGCTTTCTTTGTTATTTGTGCGAGGGTGTTGAATAATACGGCTTCCGAAATATTCATCATCCGGGCACATTCCTGAACATAGATCTCACGTTTAATTTTATCAGGGATTTTAGCTATACTCTGTACAATGTCCCTAACAGTATCTGCCTTTTTTATAGGATCATTGGCAGCTTCTTCGGCAAGTAAAGACGTCTTGAATTGAATAAAGTCTTTGGCATTCTCTTCCAAATAGTTTCTTATCTCTTCCAATGAATGAGCCTTGGCGAAGCTATCCGGGTCTTCCCCTTCTGGAAATGTACACACCCTAACATTCATGCCTTGTTCCAGGATCAGATCTATTCCTCTGAGTGAGGCCCGCAAACCGGCAGGATCACCATCAAACAGAACCGTGATATTTTTGGTTAGCCGATTAACCAAACGTATCTGTTCGGGAGTAAGTGCCGTTCCACTTGAGGCCACAACATTGTGAATTCCTTTTTGATACAACTGAATTACATCCGTATACCCTTCTACCAGATAACAATTGTCTTCTCTTGCAATAGTCTGCTTGGCGAAATGAATACCGTACAGAATCTTGCTCTTATGATATATATCACTTTCAGGGGAATTGAGATATTTCGCAGCTTTTTTATTGCTGGCAAGAATTCTTCCTCCAAAACCCAGAACCCTTCCGCTCATGGAATGGATTGGAAACATGACCCTGCCCTTAAAACGGTCAAACTTTTTAGAACCCTCCGGGGCTTCGGGCGCTTCCCTGACAATAGTTAATCCGGTACTTTCAAGATATTTTAACTGGTAGCCTTTATCAAGGGCCCTTTTGGTAAAAGCATCCCACTCATCAAGACAATAGCCAAGGCCAAAGGTCTTTATGGTTTCATCTGTAAAACCTCTTTCTTTAAAATAAGATAGCCCAATGGCCTTTCCCTTTTCTTCTTCCCATAAAACGGTCTGGAAATATTGTTGCGCATATTCAGACACCAGATACATACTCTCACGTTCATTTGCCAGTTCTTTATCAGCATCTGTTTGTTGTGTCTCCTCTATTTCTATCTGATACTTCTTAGCCAGGTATTTAATGGCCTCAGGGTAGGTGAAATGTTCATGTTCCATAAGGAAGGCCACCACATTCCCACCTTTGCCACTACTAAAATCCTTCCAGATCTGTTTCACGGGCGAAACCATAAAGCTGGGGGTCCTTTCATCGGTGAAAGGGCTTAATCCCTTAAAGTTGGAACCCGACTTCTTTAACTGAACAAAATCACCTATAACCTCCTCAACACGGGCGGTTTCGTATACTTGGTCTATGGTAGATTTTGAGATCAATTTTATTGTATATGGAATGG
Source organism: uncultured Eudoraea sp. (assembly GCA_965365215.1). Lineage (GTDB taxonomy): Bacteria > Bacteroidota > Bacteroidia > Flavobacteriales > Flavobacteriaceae > Lentiprolixibacter. The sequence continues at coordinate 15,721 of CBDUAW010000002.1, forward strand.
CTAAAGATAACAATTCACCCTTGCTTTCAAAAGGGTTTCCCTCAACAATATCCTGACTAATCCGTAAATTAGTAGAGATTAAAAAGGCTAAACATGATCATCTTTTTTGGAGTACGCCCTGGAAAGACAAAAGAAGTGCCGTTAAAAGGCGTTCGTTGCCCCAATTGTGATCATTCAGGGCATTTATACTTATTCAGCACTCCAAGTTTCATCCATATTTTCTGGATCCCTGTTTGGCGATTAAATACTACCCGCATTGCCGAATGCAACTATTGTAAGAGAGGTTTCTATAAAGAGGACTTTACCCCTGAAATGCAACAGGCAATTCCTTCCTGATTGAGTGGTTAACAAAAAACTGCCAAACCCATGTTTTACTTCTAGCAACACCCGGGTTGGCAGTTCTAACGTTGGCTGCTATGATTAAAGATCAAATCTAAGACCTATAGAGATATTTCTTTGTTCAATTACAGCATCTTCAAAAAGTGGATTCAAATCGTACTTGGCATAGAGCAGAACGCCTTCAACTCCAATATAAGCGCTAAGGCCATATACCAGGTCGTTTACATTGTAATCTCTGTTCAGTTTATCTTTCACCCTTGCCCCGTCTACTTTGTATTTAAGCTTTTGTCGCGAACCAATGTTAAAACCGCCGTAGCCTCCAATACCAATTCGAAGTTGATTATTTAATGAATACCTGATCTTTTCGTCGCTCTTTACAAATTTCGAGGGCCCAAACTCAAAATGTACTGGGAAAACCAGATTGTCTACACGTAACTTGGATTTATTGAGATCAAATTCAAATTCTTCTAGTTCGGTCTGATCATCATTTACAACAAAATATTGATTATCCTTGGGTTTCAAGCCATTGAACTGGAAAGAAAAACCGTAATTCAGTCGTAAAAAATTTGTATTTTTAAATACTCTGGTACGCCATGCCCAGCCTATTTCAAAAAACCTGCTCCCTCCAAATTTGTAAGGGGAATCACCAAATGACTGTCCTTCAATGATGGCATTGTTAAAGCCCACAGCTATGACAAAATCGGAATAGGTCCTCCGGTCGTACACAGGCACCTTGCTCTTGTTTTCGAAGAGGACAAAGGGCTCATCCCCGATATTAATACTGATCCCTACCCCATCATCTATTATAGATATCTCTTTTTTCTCTTTTAAAACCACCCCCTTGTTGCGTTCGAGAAGTGCAATTTGATTATCGACTATGGCAATGCGGTTTTCGATGTTCAATGCCCGCTTTTTGGCCGCCTTCTCTTTGAGTTCGGCAGCCTTTTCCTCCGAAATCTCGCCAATTTCCAATCGCTCATTAATCACAGATACCTCCTCCTTTAAGGCTTCCTTTTCCTGCAGGGTAATCTGTTCTTTTTGTTTTTCCAACTGGGCAATCTTATCCTTGTATTCCTCTTGTGCCATTGATCCTACAGATAACAACAAAGTGGTAAACAGTGCCAATACTCTGGTAATTGTTCTCATAATGGTTCTTTTTTTGATGATTGATGAATATACTCCGTCATACCCCCACATGGGGTAAGGTTTTTATTTAAATATGTTCTTGATTAATTATTTCGATCCGCTACGGCGGTTCTTACTTTTATAAATCCGGCTTTCAATTTTTCAAAAATCTGATCCCGGAAAGATTGATCTAACTCCTCTTCAACTTCATTAAGCAGAGCCAGGGCATCAACCGATCTGTCGTTTCTGAAAATTTTGTCCTGTAAAATATCCCGTTGGGCATTTCGCAACAAGGAATCCACTTCTGCTTCAGTCAAAGCCTCACGATTCTGTTCAAGTAACCTTACCTGGGCTACAACTTCGGCTATCTTGGTATCGATTAAGTTGATATCTGTTTCGGCAACAGATTTTTGATCAATGTTAAGCTCCTTAGAAGCGCCTTCCATCACATCTTCCGCAATCTCTGCCAAAACAGGAATTTCATGGGTATTTGGCGAGACTTCCTCTTCCTCTACATTTGCGCTTTCTGCAACTTCATTTATAATAATGGGGGTCGTATTCACTTCTTCATATAAATCCTGACCCTTGCTACTTTCTTCTGTTTGCACAGGAATTTCCTCCTTGTTTTCTGTCCCCGCCATGCCCTCTGTGGGAACAACCTCATCAGTCCTATTCAGGAAAAAGACGGTAACAATTAAAAGTCCTATAAAACTGGCGGCAATACCGTACCAAAAGTATCCTTTCTTACCAGATTCATCCTTGTTCTCTATCTGGTCAGAAATCCGCTGCCAGGATTCCGGGGAAGGCTTAATACGCCTTGCCTTAAGCTTTTCTTTGATATACTCTTCAAATTTATTGGGTACCATAACCAATTCTATTTTGTGCTTTTAACTTTTCCTGCAATACTCTCCTGGCTTTGTATAATTGTGATTTGGAAGTATTTTCAGTGATTTGAAGCAATTCCGCGATCTCCTGATGCCTGTATCCCTCAATAGCAAATAATACAAAAACCATCTTATACCCTTCGGGCAATTCGTCTATGAGCCTCTGGATGTGTTCTACCTCCAGGGCAGAAGAAAAATCAATTTTTGCGGAGGTATTCTGTTCCATGGCCTCTTCATCAAAGACTACAAATTGTTTTTTCCTCAAATAGGAAATAGACTCCCTGATCATAATTCGTCTAATCCATCCTTCAAAGCTTCCTTCGTGCCTGAAGTCCTTCAGGTATTTGAAAACTTTTACAAACCCATTAACCATTACGTCTTCTGCAAATTGAGCATCCCGAATATACTGCCTGCAAACACTTAGCATTTTCGCTGAATAGTGTTCATAGATAAAGCGCTGTGCGTGGCAATGACCAGCCGCGGCTTTCTTTATTAGAGTTTTCTCGTTTTTGTAGAGTGAAATGATTTTCAACGGATTCATGTTTGTCCTCTATTTTGATAGACGAGAGTAGTTCCGGAACAGTTGCCTGGGGTAGCAAAAAAATGTATTTTTTATTTTTTGCGCTCTACAACATAGTTCACCATGAGTCTCAGGGATTCTTTGTAGGGCGATTCAGGATAGGTATCTAGGAGAGTGAGTGCCTTTTGTTTAAACTCATGCATTTTTCTCTCTGCGTATTCCAGGCCTCCTTTTTCCTTCACAAAAGCAATTACTTCCTTGACCCTTTTTTTGTCTTTATTGTGGTTTTTTACCGAGTTGATAAGCCATTTTTGATCACGTTTCTCGCAGTGATTCAAGGTATAAATCAAGGGCAGGGTCATTTTTTGTTCCTTAATATCTATTCCGGTAGGTTTCCCTATTTTTTCTTCCCCGTAATCAAAGAGATCATCCTTGATCTGGAAGGCCATTCCACATAATTCTCCAAACACCCTGAACGTTTCTACATGTTCTGTTCCGGGCTTAACAGATGCTGCCCCAAGAGCACAACAGGCCGCAATGAGGGTAGCGGTCTTTTGTCTGATTATTTCATAGTATACTTCCTCGGTTATATCGAGCCTGCGGGCCTTTTCAATTTGTAGCAATTCCCCTTCACTAATTTCACGGATTGCAACGGAAATAATCTTGAGGAGATCAAAATCGTTGTGTTCAACAGATAGGAGCATCCCTTTTGATAATAGGTAATCCCCAACCAGTACGGCAATTTTATTTTTCCAAAGCGCATTTATAGAGAAAAAACCTCGCCGCTTGTTACTGTCATCCACCACATCATCATGTACAAGGGAGGCGGTATGAATAAGTTCTATTACCGAAGCCCCTCTATAAGTCCTCTCATTGACCTTACCCTCATTCACCAATTTAGCGCAGAGGAATACAAACATGGGGCGCATTTGTTTCCCTTTGCGATTCACTATATAATAGGTGATCCTGTTCAGCAGTGCTACCTTGGAAGACATAGAATCATAGAACTTTTGTTCAAAAAGCTCCATTTCCTGCATTACAGGTTCCTTTATTTGCGAAACTACTTTCAATTATTTGTCTTTGGGTGGTTGTCTTTCCCGGTAGATAAAATTAGGCAAAATACCTCTTGTTTGGAGAAAGATAGGTGGATTAGGCTTTATTGGCAAGCTGACCACAGGCTGCATCAATATCTTTTCCCCTGGATCTCCTAATAGTGACGGTTATATTGTTGGCCTCCAGAGCCTCCGTATAGCGTTTTACGGCCTTTTCCGAAGCTTGTTTAAATCCATCGTCATCTATAGGGTTATATTCAATGAGGTTCACTTTGGAGGGGGCAAATTTGCAGAACTTTATAAGTGCATCTATATCCTTCTTTTGATCATTGATCCCTTCCCAGACCACATATTCGTAAGTAATCCTGTTTTTAGTCTTCTGATACCAATACTGCAGGGCTTCCCTTAATTCCGATAGCGGCATCTTTTCATTAAAAGGCATAATTCCGGTCCTCACCTCATCAATAGCTGAATGCAAAGATACCGCGAGATTGAACCGGACACCGTCATCGGCCATTTTTCTGATCATTTTTGGAACTCCCGATGTGGACAACGTAATCCTTTTGGGAGACATTCCCAATCCTTCAGGAGAGGTAATCTTTTCAATCGCCTTTAATACATTCTTATAATTCATAAGGGGTTCCCCCATCCCCATGAACACAATATTTTTCAAAGGCTGGCTAAAATAAAACCTGCTTTGTTTATCAATCGCCACCACCTGGTCATAGATTTCATCAGGATTGAGGTTACGCATTTTCTTTAAACGTGCTGTAGCACAAAACTTGCAGTCCAGACTACATCCTACCTGAGAAGACACACAAGCCGTTGTCCTTTTATCAGTTGGAATCAGCACGGATTCTACTACCAGGCCATCGTGCAGGCGTAGCGCATTTTTTATAGTACCGTCGCTACTCCGTTGCATCTGGTCTACTTCAATGTGATTTATCACAAAATGCTCGGCCAGTACCATTCTGGTTTCTTTGGAAATATTGGTCATTACATCAAATGAATGCGCTGATTTCTGCCAGAGCCATTCATACACCTGATTGCCCCGGAAAGCATGTTCGCCCTGAGTCGTAAAAAAGTCCCTGATCTCCTCATTGGAAAGGGCGCGAATATCCTTTTTGCTACTCTTCTTCATTGAGCTTTAATATAAAAAATCCTGTCTAACCTTCTGATGGGGTATGACAGGATCTATACCGGGCTATCTTAAACGTTACAAAATTAGCATTGCATCTCCATAGGAGTAAAAACGGTATCCTTCCAAAATAGCTTCCTTGTACGACCTTTTCATCAGATCGTGACCCACAAAGGCAGAAACCATCATCAATAAGGTAGATTTTGGCAGGTGAAAATTTGTGATCATGGCATTGGCGATACTGAACTCATATGGTGGAAATATGAATTTGTTGGTCCACCCATTAAATGTATTCAGCATGTTATCTGAGGAAACGGCACTTTCCAGACCCCTCATAACCGTAGTACCAACTGCACAAACTCTGCGTTTTTGGTTTTTGGCATTATTTACTATTTCCGTAGCTTTTTCGTCAATTACCAATTCTTCGCTGTCCATTTTGTGTTTGGAAAGGTCTTCTACCTCAACAGGGTTAAAAGTTCCCAGACCAACATGCAAAGTAAGTTCGGCAAATTCTACACCCTTTATTTCGAGCCTTTTCAGCAGGTGTTTTGAAAAATGCAAGCCTGCAGTTGGCGCAGCAACTGCTCCTTCATGCTTAGCATATATGGTTTGGTAGCGCTTTTCATCCTCAGGCTCCACACCCCTCTTAATATATTTTGGCAAGGGAGTTTCTCCCAGCTCGCGCAACTTGCGTCTGAAATCTGTATAGGACCCGTCATAAAGAAACCGCAATGTTCTCCCCCGTGAGGTAGTATTGTCTATTACCTCTGCCACCAGGCTTTCGTCTTCTCCAAAATACAGTTTATTCCCTATTCGGATTTTTCTGGCAGGATCTACCAGCACATCCCATAATCGCTGCTCTTCATTGAGTTCCCGCAATAAAAACACCTCAATCCTTGCCCCAGTTTTTTCTTTATTTCCATAAAGGCGCGCAGGAAATACCTTAGTATTGTTAATTACCATCACATCTCCTTCATCGAAATAGTCGATTAAATCCTTGAACATTTTATGCTCAATTTTTCCTGTTTCACGGTGTATGACCATGAGTTTGGATTCGTCCCGGTTTTCGGCCGGATATTCGGCCAGTAAATCCTTTGGTAACTCAAAATTGAAGTGTGATAATTTCATAGGGTCTCTTTAGATAGATTTTCAAGGCTGCAAATATACAATCCCGCAACAGGCGTTGTCAAGTAAATCCCAATAAAAACACTAAATTTCCCGGAGTTCAAACTGAAGCAGGCCTAAATCATTCCAAAAGTCCGGGTAGGATTTTGTGACTACCATCGCATCATTTATAGTCAGGGGAGAACATAAGGCCAGGGGTGCGAAGGCCATCGCCATACGGTGGTCATCATAGGTATCTATAGTCACATCCTTATTAATCAAACCATTAGGGCTCAAAAACAATGCCTCTTCAGTTACAGATACCTTTGCGCCAAGCTTTGTGAGTTCCGTTTCCAGGGCAAGCAGCCGATCGGTCTCCTTGATTTTTAGCGTATGTAATCCGGTAAGTACACAGCCTTTACCAAGGCCAAAACAACTAACCGCTATTGTTTGTGCAAGATCGGGCGATTTGGATAAATCATATTCAAAATGTTGCTTTTTGGTCAATGCTATTTTTTTTAAGACCATTTTATTCCCTTCAAAACGTGTATCCACGCCGAAATCGCGGTAAATATGCTGTAGCACACTATCGCCCTGGAGACTATTTGCTTTATAGGATGATAGCGATACTTCAGAACCAGGTGCGCTAAGGGCAATTATGCTATAGTAGTAAGATGCAGAACTCCAGTCAGATTCCACAACGAAGTTACCGGTAACTGCTTGCTTCATAGGTGCCACCCTGATGGTTTGCCCCTGAAAATCACATTTCACGCCCAGATCCTTAAGTAGGCTCAGGGTCATAATAATATACGGAACCGAGGTAATTTTCCCTATTAATTCCAGTACCAAACCGTTGGGTAAACTGGGTGCAATTAACAGTAATGCGGAAATGTACTGACTACTAATGTTTGCCGGGAGCTTTACCTTTTCCTTTTCAATAGCCTGGCCTTTTATCTTCAATGGGGGATATCCATCCCGATTACTGTATTGAATATCTGCTCCGAGGGAATTCAGGGCTTCCACCAACACGGAAATGGGTCTTTCCTGCATCCGGGAAGAACCGGTAATCAACACTTCTTTTTCCGCCTGAGTGGCAAAATA
>CBDUAW010000003.1:0-20772 GCA_965365215.1 uncultured Eudoraea sp.
TTCCCCCATAGCCTCAAGACATTCCCCAATGTCTTTGTAGTTGATGGCAACACCCCGGATATTTCCCAACTCTTCCTCCAGTTTTATGGATTTTCTGAAGTTTTCTATCGCCAAATCAAACTGGTCCAGATTTCTGTAAATATGGCCAATACTATTAAGGGCTACATGGATATTCCTTTTGGTATCGTCATTTGGATTTTCAAGGTATTCTGCAAATTCCAGGGATTTCAGAGCAGATTCCATTGCCGAGGGAATAGCTTCTGTTCGCCTGTAAACGGAACTCAACATCGCCAGGCTATATATCTGAAATTCTATGTTGCGGTCTTTTTCTGCCGCCTCCAGGGCCTGCTGATGTAACTGAATGGATTTATTGTAATAGGAAAAGTCTCGGTAAAAAGCCCCCAGTTTATTCAAGGCATAAGACCGACCTGTGAAGTATTTCCTGGCGCTGCTGATATTTGCAAAATATCTTAACAGAGCAGTATCCTTCTCATAGGGAGCCAGTACTTGTTGGAGTGCCTGGTAATCTTGAGGAGTATTGTGTACGAGGCTGTCTATCCCTTCCTTAAATTCCCTGGTAATGGCTTGGGAGTTGAGGTTTATGCAAAAAGCAACAGCAAGAAGGAAAGGGAAATTTTTATACAAAAATGACATCAGTGGACTTATAGTAAATCAAGAAAGTCGGACTTCTTTTGGCGGGAAACAGGTATTTTGTGATTTGATTGCAACACCACATAGACATCAGTACGGAGGAATTCTTTTATTTTGTTCAGGTTAATAATATACGAATTATGGATTCTAAAAAAGGAATCTGAAGGGAGAAGTTCATTTACCTCCTTCAGTTTTTTTGTCAGCACAATTTTCTGCCCGTCGGCAAGAAATATAGTGCTGTAATTACCATCAGATTCCGCATAGAGAATTTCATCGCTCTCCAGGAAGATAAGTTTCCCATCGGTATTGAGTGTAATCTTTTTATGTACCGGGTTGGAATTAAACTTCAAAAGGATCTTTTCGAGTCGTTCGGCCGTATAGCTCTTATTATTGAACTTCTTGATCTTAACGATGGTGTCTTTAAGGTCATCTGAATCAATGGGTTTCAAGAGATAGTCAATGGCCTCATTCTTAAGGGCCTTTATAGCATATTGGTTATATGCTGTGGTAATTACTACTGGGAAATCCTTATTCTTGAGTTTTTGAATAAACTGAAACCCATCCATAGTGGGCATTTCAATATCGAGAAATAAACAGTCTGGAGTATTTAGCTCTAGGTAAGAAAGGGCTTCGAAAGGATCTGTAAAGGAAGCCACCACATTTATCTCATCGCTGAAATTGGTCAATTCCCAACTCAAACTTTGGAGTGCTTTCACCTCATCATCAACAATTACAGCTTTTAACATAACATCACAATGTAATTAAGGAAAGGTAATCAAAATTACCCTTTTTGAATAAGGCAGGAATGAATTTTGTACCAATCGCGGGGAATAACGTATGGTTGGTTTAAATTCTTTTAGTGATTACATTTCATACAGTTTTTTCTGCGGTTTAAAGCGTATTTTTTTTAATCTAAGCTAGGTTTAGCATTTTTATAAAGTTTTGATTATCAATCGTTAAATAATAATCTGGGCTTTTGGAATGCAATTGCCATTTACACAAGTTTTGCTACCGTCTATACAAAACGGTAGGGTGTAATAGGAGCGAAGTGATTACTTTGCTTTAGAGGTGATACCATTCAGAATAACCAAAAGACGAAACATTTTCGATTATGAAAAGATGTGTGATTTTATTCGTTTTTTTTCTACTTGTTCTTGCAGTAGCGGTTTTGACCGATAATAAGGAAAAGGAGTATTCAAATAGTGTTGCCTTGGAGGAGACTCAAAAGGAGAACCTCATTAACTATAGAGAATAAAGAATTAAAAAAATTAAATCCCCCATTAAAGGATCATGCCTCAATTTCAGAATGTAAAAATCAAAATAGGCCTCTGGATTATCCTGCCAGTTCTACTGCTTGCCTTTATTTCTTTAGGGCTTTCCAAAAATAATTACGAAGTAAGGGATGGGGAATATTTCCTTCGGACCTCAGGTCCTCTTAACACTGAATTTAAGGGAAAGATAGAGTTTGAGGAAGGAGAAAAGATCCACAACGGCATTGTTATCAATAATTTAGGACTCAGCTTTAAAGGGCTTGATGATCGTAATTCAACAATGCTACAATTTTTAATTTCCCGTAAGGCTGAACAAGGCACCATTCCGAAAGGAACCTATACTATTTCGAGCAATAAGGGAGGGTTTTTAAACAATTTCAACGGGATTTTCGGATATGCTGATGTAAAGGCACTGGGAGAAAAACCCTATATCGCAAGAAAAGGTTCCTTGGTAATCAAAGATAAGGACCTAGAATCGTTAAGCGGCACCCTGAAGGTGCGGCTGGAAGATATCAACGGACAAAGTTTATATATAGAAGGGTATTTTATTGCTACTAAAAAGAATTAGCAGGGTATAAAAGGTTCTTTATAAACTGAAAATATTGAATTAATTAGCTGTCATTGAAAAGTACGGCCCTATCAGAATGTTGCTTTAAAGCGCAGCCTGCAGATGGAATTGCTAATTGGATAACCAGACCAAATACTTGGTCATAGTTTTTGCTCGATTTTTAGGTTTCGGGGGAACTACCTAGATCAGCAGACCCATGAAGTAATGACAAAACCATCTGAGGGTCGTACTGTTTTGACAGTACTTCACTAAACCTTTCTATACTATTTTACTTTATCACATTTAGGCAGAAGCTAAAAAACCCTATTTATGGCGCAAAGTGTACTTATTAAAGGACATGAGAGCTGCTGTGTTTGACTTCAACAACAAATAAACCGAAGAGTATGCTTTTATATACTTTTTGGTTCGAATAATTTTTGTTCAGATCTCCTATATTTTTTTAAAATGAATAGCATTCTGAGAAAAGCAATGGCCACCTGTCCCCATCCTAGATTTCAACAAGAAGTGTTAAAAACTTTGAGCCCGATTTGATAAAACAGCCTTTACAATTTGCTAACATTTTTGAATCTTTGTTAGCCCAACTCGCAGTAGTTTTCATCCAACATTAATTTTTAAAATTCACCAATTATGACAGCAGCCATAGAGCCCATTTTGCAGGAAAATGCAGATCGATTTGTAATCTTCCCTATTAAACATCACGACCTTTGGGAGTGGTATAAGAAATGCGAAGCCTGTTTTTGGACTGCTGAAGAAATAGATCTGCACCAGGATTTGGCAGATTGGAATAATAAACTAAATGATGATGAACGCTACTTTGTTAAGCATATCCTGGCATTTTTCGCCGCGTCTGACGGTATTGTAAATGAAAACCTGGCAGAAAACTTCGTAAATGAGGTTCAGTACTCGGAAGCCAAATTCTTTTACGGTTTTCAAATCATGATGGAGAATATTCATAGTGAAACCTATAGCTTGTTGATCGATACTTATGTTAAAGACGAGAAAGAAAAGAATATTCTTTTCAAGGCTATTGAAAACTTTCCGGCAATCAAGAAAAAAGCAGACTGGGCACTGCGATGGATAGATTCTCCAAGTTTTGCTGAACGCCTAATAGCATTTGCTGCAGTTGAGGGCATCTTTTTCTCGGGGGCATTCTGCTCTATCTTCTGGCTGAAGAAGCGAGGACTTATGCCGGGATTAACTTTTTCCAATGAGCTAATTTCCAGGGATGAGGGAATGCATTGTGACTATGCAGTACACCTTCACAATAAGCATTTGGTAAATAAAGTACCCAAGGAGCGGATTACGGAAATCATTGTTGACGCCCTTAATATTGAAAGGGAATTTATCACGGAGTCCCTCCCGGTAAGCCTTATTGGAATGAACGCTAAATTAATGACGCAGTACCTGGAATTTGTAACGGACCGCCTCCTTGTTGAATTGGAATGTGAAAAGGTATATAATTCCACCAATCCATTCGACTTTATGGATATGATCTCCCTGCAAGGGAAAACCAATTTCTTTGAAAAACGTGTTTCTGAATATCAGAAAGCAGGTGTTTTAAACAAAGAAAAGGATACCGATGCTCAAAAGATCAGCTTTGACGCTGACTTCTAAAGCACTTTAAAGACAATTCCCTTAGCCCCCGGGGAAAACTGTGCCTAAATTTTTAATGTTAAGCTTTTTAACATAATTAAGAGCAACCAACCAAGTATCACTAAAAGAATAATAGCAATATGTACGTAGTAAAAAGAGACGGAAGAAAAGAGCCGATGATGTTCGATAAAATCACGGCAAGAGTAAGAAAATTATGTTATGGCCTGAACGATCTCGTTGATCCCGTGAAAGTCGCCATGAGGGTCATTGAAGGTCTCTATGACGGGGTTACTACCTCTGAACTCGATAATCTGGCAGCGGAAATTGCGGCAACTTTAACCACGGCCCATCCGGATTATGCCAAGTTAGCAGCCCGGATCTCTGTTTCCAATCTACACAAGAATACCAAGAAATCGTTCTCTGAAACCATGCGCGATCTCTATGAATACGTTAATCCACGAACTGGTAAGAAGGCACCTTTACTTTCTGATGAAGTTTTTAAAGTTATCGAGGAGAATGCCGAAAAACTGGATTCAACCATAATATACAACCGGGATTTTGGCTATGATTATTTTGGTTTTAAAACACTGGAACGTTCATACCTCCTAAAACTAAATGGTAAAATTGCTGAAAGACCTCAGCATATGCTGATGAGAGTTGCTGTTGGGATCCATCTCGATGATCTTGATGCTGCGATCGAGACCTATGAGCTGATGTCAAAAAAGTATTTTACGCATGCAACCCCTACCTTGTTTAATTCGGGCACGCCCAAGCCGCAAATGTCTTCATGTTTCCTGCTGGCGATGAAAGATGATAGTATTGACGGGATATATGATACCCTGAAGCATACTGCAAAAATTTCACAGTCGGCCGGAGGAATCGGGTTATCCATCCATAATATCCGGGCAACGGGTTCCTATATAGCGGGGACCAATGGCACCTCCAATGGGATTGTTCCTATGCTAAGGGTATTCAACGATACAGCCCGTTACGTGGATCAGGGCGGCGGTAAGAGAAAAGGAAGTTTTGCAATATATGTAGAGCCCTGGCATGCCGATATTTTTGAATTTCTGGAATTAAAAAAGAACCACGGGAAAGAGGAAATGAGGGCAAGAGACCTTTTTTATGCTATGTGGATTCCGGACCTTTTTATGAAACGAGTGGAGGCGGATAGCCATTGGACCTTGATGTGCCCTAACGAATGCCCTGGATTGTTCACTACCCATAGCGAGGAATTTGAAAAACGCTACCTTAAATACGAAGAGCAGGGCAAGGGTAGAAAGACCATAAAGGCGCGTGAGTTGTGGGAAAAAATATTGGAATCACAAATCGAAACAGGAACGCCCTACATGCTCTACAAGGATGCGGCAAACCGAAAAAGCAATCAGCAGAATTTGGGGACCATAAGATCTTCTAACCTTTGTACTGAGATCCTGGAATACACCTCTCCTGATGAAATTGCCGTATGTAACCTGGCGTCTATCGCCCTTCCAATGTTCATTAAAAATGGTGAGTTCGACCATAGAGAGTTGTTCAAGGTAACTAAAAGAGTTACCAAGAACCTGAACAGGGTAATTGATAGGAATTACTACCCCGTGAAAGAGGCTGAAAATTCGAACATGAGGCACAGGCCTATTGGTCTTGGGGTACAAGGATTGGCCGATACTTTTATTTTGATGAGGTTGCCCTTTACCTCAGACGAGGCCAAACAACTAAACCAGGATATCTTTGAAACGCTCTATTATGCTGCTGCCACAGCATCAATGGAATTATCAAAAACCGAAGGACCTTATTCTACCTATAAGGGTTCTCCAATCTCAGAGGGAAAGTTCCAGCATAATTTATGGGGTCTGGAAGATGAGGAATTATCAGGCAGATGGGACTGGGGTAAATTAAGGAACAATATTAAAAAACACGGCGTACGTAATTCGCTGTTGCTTGCTCCGATGCCTACTGCATCTACCTCTCAGATACTTGGAAATAATGAGTGCTTTGAACCCTATACCTCCAATATTTATACGCGCAGAGTGCTTTCAGGGGAGTTCATTGTTGTGAATAAGCACCTCTTGGAAGACCTTGTAAAACTTGGTCTTTGGAATGAAGGTATGAAGCAGGAATTAATGCGGGCCAATGGTTCCATTCAGCATATAGAGGGAATACCGGAAGATATAAGAGAGTTGTATAAGACGGTTTGGGAACTCAGTATGAAAGACATCATTGATATGTCCAGACAAAGAGGGTACTTTATTGACCAGAGCCAATCATTAAACCTGTTTATGGAGAACGCCAATTTTGCAAAACTCACCTCCATGCATTTTTATGCTTGGAAGAGTGGTCTTAAGACAGGAATGTACTATCTGAGGACAAAAGCGGCCGTAGATGCTATTAAATTTACATTAGATAATACTAAGAAAAACTTTCCGAAACACTATTTTTATAAAGCTCTTAAAATTAGATAATACTAAGAAAAAAGAGGTACCAATCAGTGTGGCTGCGGAAGCTGAAGTTGCCGCCGCCAGTCCTGAATCTGCTGTTGCCATAAAAGTGGAAACTACCCCGGTAAAGGCTGCTGTGGAGCCCGATGTGGCACCAATGTCTCCTGAAGAAATGAAAGCGTTGATAGCCCAGGCAAAAGCGGGCCAGGCAGATGACGATTGCCTTATGTGCGGTTCATAGGCTATTTACCGAGAATACCGCTTAATGCAGAGATAATCATTTAATTAGTGTTTATTGATCTGAAAAACGCCTAGGATGAGTCCTTACCCCACATTAAGGACTTGTACCTGGGTGTTTTGTTTAAAGTCCGTACAGAACAGCAATTATTCCTTGAAGATAAAGGTGAGGGATTCACGGCCACATATCTGGGCCTATTACGAACAGGGGGTGGTCCTAATTCAATCTATGAAGTGTGGTCGGATCCAAACGGAGGCAACCAAAAGTAAAATTGAATAAATCAATAAAAGGACAAAATAGTATTCCATTTAATTCAAAATTTAGGGAACTTATAGCTTATATACGCAAGAAACCCCACGCTGGATTACCAAATTGTTTAATAATCTCTTATTTAATGTTAAATTTTCTAAAATTTAAGAGCCAATCAGATTGCGAAGTAGGAATGCAAATTTAATATAGAAATATCAGAGGAAGGAATCTACTTCCTTATAGGCATTAATAACCGCTAGTTCGCCTTCCTTACCCTCTTTAGAATTCCCGTGCTCCATCCCCATAATTCCATTGAATCCTTTTTGGTAGATAAATCTGAAGACATTCCTGTAGTTTATTTCGCCCGTGGTAGGTTCTTTTCTTCCGGGATTGTCCCCGATCTGAAAATAGGCAATTTCATCCCAGCAACTATCAATATTCGGGATAAGATTTCCTTCCTGTATTTGTTGGTGATAGATATCGAAAAGAATCTTACAGGAGGGTGAGTCTACCGCTTTACAGATTTCATAAGCCTGAGGAGACTCGGTAAGAAACAGTCCTGGGTGATTCCTGAAATTAAGGGGTTCTAATACCATGGTCAGACCATGAGGTTGCAGTAAACCGGATGCTTGCTTAAGGCTCTCGATAACATTGGCCGTTTGGTATCCCATTGATAACCTCAGGTCCACATGTCCTGGGACAACAGTCATCCATTTGGCATTAACCCGTTTCGCCACTTCTATGGCATTTCTGATATCATCTAGAAATTCTTCTCTTTTTTCTTTATTCCCGGAAGCTAAGTTAGGTTCGGTCCAATATATTTTGTGGGCCACAAATACTCCCATTTCTAACTGCCTTTCTTTCATTAGCTGTGCCATGCGTTCCTGCAGGGCCACTTCACGGCCAGCCATGCCATTATCTTCAAAAGCTGTAAATCCCTGATCGGCCATGAAGTTTAATTGAGAAATAGGGTCTTCCCCGGCATGGTGTTTAAACATGCCAAGATGAGGGGCATATTTTAAGTTGAACTGCTGTGGTTTATGGGATTCTGAAAAAGTATTTTTCCCCATCATGGCAGCTGGGCCAATGACCAAACCACCACTTACCAAGCCGGTATTTCTTAAAAACTTTCTCCTCTCCAAAATTGTAGTTTATAGGGAATAATCTCTACCCCCGGTTAATTCGTTGACATCACCACAACCAATATATTCTCCCGGAACGGGCATATAGGCTAGAACATTCTCACCTACATATTCTGATGTTTTATATGCCCAGATGGTCATTTCCCGTAGATTCTTGGCAAAGGAATATCTCATTACTTCATCAGGCAAAGCAGTGTTTTCACCTTTGGCCATAGCGGAAGGATTCTTAATGATGAGCTCTTCATGCATAATCTCCTCTTCTTCACTTACCTGGAGTGCTGCAGCAAAAACAGGTTCTATATCCTCAACGGTCAGATCATCAATTTTCGATTTGCCGGAATCCCTAAGAACCTTCTTTAAAAAAATATCAAAGGACGTTTTAAGCAAACTTTGTTGTCCTTCTTCCATGATCTCATTCGTAAAGCGATCAATAAAAACATGTACATTGACCTCGGTTGCAGATGGAGTATCTGTTTTGGGCAAGATGATATCTACTAAGTTATACAGGATATTCCCTTCTTCCTTTGTAAAAAAGTCGGGAGTCCAGTTTAGTGTTTCGGTATTTTTACACCCCTGAACAAGGGATAATAAGGTGGGAGTGGCCACAGTATAACCCAGTGCCAGCCCCATGTTTTTTAATGCTACTCTTCTATCCATTACAACAGTCCTTTTTTAAGTTGTTCAGCTGCATGATTCGCAGCTCTGGCTGTAAACGCCATATAAGTCAATGAAGGATTTACACAGGCAGCTGAGGTCATAAAGGCTCCATCTGTGACATACACATTTTTTACCGCGTGAACCTGATTATATCCGTTTAAGACGGAGGTCTTAGGGTCTCTTCCCATTCTTGCGGTCCCCATCTCATGGATTCCTAAACCAAGGGCCCCTGGCCTGTCGAACGTTTCAACATCTCGGAGTCCGGCTTTAGACAGCATTTCGTATGCCTGTTCCTTCATATCTTCCCGCATATTCCACTCATTTTCCTTGAATTCGGCATCGAAGGTTACGGTTGGGAGTCCCCAGCCATCTAATTTGTCATAATCAAGTGTCATACGATTATCCTCGTATGGGAGCACTTCACCAAAACCTCCCATTCCAAAGGTCCAGCCTCCGGGTTTCAGGATAGCTTCCTTTAGATCTTTACCATGAGACATTTCCGAAACCACTTCATCCCAATTGCTTCTGCTGCCACTTCCCTGGTAACCGTATCCACGTTTAAAACTCGACATATTAGAATTTCCACCCAGGTTCCTGAATCGTGGAACATAGATGCCATTGGGTTTTCTCCCTTTGTAAAATTTATCCTCAAATCCATCAAATTTACCTGCGGCACCTACCCCTAAATGGTGGTCCATAATATTTCTTCCTAACTGATCTGAATCGTTACCCATACCGTTGGGGAACCGATCCGATTTTGATTGCATCAGAATGGCAGTAGAGGCAATAGCGGAGGCACATAAGAAGATTACTTTGGCCTTAAATTCAAAAGTTTCTTTTGTTACACGGTCTATTACCTTAACCCCAGTGGCTTTCTTGGTGTCAGGATCATACAAAACCTCGTGGACTATGGAATCTGGTCTGAGGGTCATATTCCCTGTTGCTTCTGCTGCAGGAAGGGTAGAGGAATTACTACTGAAATAAGCCCCAAAAGGACATCCTCTTATGCACCTGTTTCTATACTGGCAGCGGGTTCTCCCATCACCGTCAAACTGTTTACTACTGTTTATATGGGCCACACGGCCAGCAGTTATTACCCGTCCTCCAAAATTCTCTGCAACTTTTTCTCTAACATGTTGTTCCACGCAATTTAGTTCCATCATCGGTTCAAAGACACTATCGGGCAATTGCGGTAATCCCAAGGCTTCTCCTGAAATCCCTACATAGGTTTCAACCTTGGTATACCAGGGGGCAATATCTTTGTAACGTACTGGCCAGTCTACCGCAATCCCTTCATTCTTATTGGCTTCAAAATCAATGTCACTCCAACGGTAGCTGTGCCGGCCCCAAAGTAAGGACCTTCCCCCTACATGGTATCCCCGCATCCAATCAAATCGCTTTGTTTCATTGTACGGATGTTCCAGATCATTAACAAACCAAAAGTTGTGAGGAGCTTTTACGGTGTACCCGGTTCTAGCCTGTTTAAATTGTTTAGCAACTTCTTCCGGAGGGAGTTCCCCGTTGTTAGGGAAGTCCCAGGTATCCATTAAGGCCGTTGGGTAGTCTTCACGATGTTTAACCATTCTTCCACGTTCCAGAACCAGTGTTTTTAATCCATTCTCACATAATTCTTTTGCTGCCCATCCTCCGCTAATTCCGGTACCAACAACAATAGCGTCATAAGACGCTTGCTCTTCATTATAATAAAATTTGCCCATGTAAATGCTTTACAATTTTTTTTAGATTCTAAATATAAAATTATTTTTCTACATTTAATCAGACTACTCCCTGAAACGATATAACACACTTCACAGTTGATTCAGGGTGTATTGACGCTAACACCATAAATATTAAACAATGAAAAACAAACAATTTGTAAAACTAAGTTCCGTGCTGTCTGTAATGCTTATCTTTCTTATAGTGATTGGTTGCAAAGAGACGAAAAAATCAGAAACGGAAAACGCAGCTGAAACCAGTGCTGAGATGTCTGCAGATGCACAACTCTTTAAGCTTTCCCTGGCACAATGGTCTATTAACAGGATGATCAGAAATGATGGAGTGGACCCCTATACCTTTGCTCAGAAAGCGGATGCCTGGGGTTTTACAGGATTGGAATATGTTAGCCAATTGTACAGTAAAGAACTCGAAGCTGCTAACTACAGTGAGGAAGCAATGGCGGCCTTTGTGGAGAAATCCAATGCCGAGGCCAAAAAATATGGACTAACCAATTTGCTGATTATGATCGACAGACAGGGAGACCTGGCCACCTCAGACGCTGAAGAACGAAAAAAAGCTGTAGAGAATCATTATAAGTGGGTAGATGCTGCAGCAGCAATGGGATGTCATTCTATCAGGGTGAATTTGGCAGGCAGTCAGGAGCCCGAAGAATGGATAGCAAATTCCGTTGACGGACTTACCCAACTGGCCACTTATGCCAAGGAGAAAAATATTAATGTTATTGTAGAAAACCATGGGGGACTATCATCTAACGCCGAATTGTTGGCCAGGGTGATGACCACCGTGGATATGGAGAATTGCGGGACACTCCCTGATTTTGGGAATTTCTGCATCCGCCGGAATGATCCGGATGATTACGGAAGCGGTTGCGCAGAGATGTATGATATCTATAAAGGTGTTGAAGAATTAATGCCTTTTGCCAAGGCGGTGAGTGCTAAATCTCATGAATTTGATGCGGAGGGAAACGAGCGTGAGATCGACTATGAAAAGATGTTGCAAATTGTTAAAAATGCCGGGTACACCGGTTATGTAGGAGTAGAGTATGAAGGCAGTGAGCTGGGCGAAGAAGAGGGTATTATCGCTACCCGGGATTTGATCATCAGAGCTGCCAAAAATTTGGAATAGGAAGTTACATCTCATATGAAACCATTCTTCAATCAACTTTTTGATTATAACTTCTACTGCAATAAGAAGTTTATTGAATCTTGCACAACTTTGAAGCAGGTTCCTGAAAGCAGTATTCGCGTATTTAGCCATATTCTCAATGCCCACCATATATGGAATAGGCGAATTTTAAATAAATCTCCCGAGTTTGAAGTTTGGCAGATCCTTGAGGTATCAAACTGGGGAGATATCCATTATGAAAACCAAAGAACCTCCTTTGAAATAATTACTAATTCTCATGATTTTGACAAGAGAATCGATTATGAAAACACCGAAGGCCGTTTATTTACCAATAGTTTACAGGATATTTTATTTCATATTATTAACCACTCTACCCACCACCGGGCCCAAATAGCCTCTGACTTCAGGAATAACAAGCTGGAGCCGCTTACACTTGATTATATTTTTTACAAAAGGTAAGCTTCCGGCCCATGAAAAGGAAAATACAGGTTCAACTTTCTGCCATGATGTTTCTGGAATTTTTTGTCTGGGGCAGCTGGTATGTTACCATGGGGATATATTTACCAAATACCCTGAAGGCTACCGATCCGGAGATTGCCCTGGCTTATTCCACCCAGTCTTGGGGTGCCATCCTTGCTCCCTTTTTTGTAGGGCTCATTGCAGACCGATTTTTCAATGCGGAAAAAATCCTTGGAATTCTACATTTGGCAGGTGCCTTCCTAATGTATCAATTAGCTAGTGCAAGCAGTTTTGATGTCTTTTACCCATATATCCTGGGGTATATGATTTTATATATGCCAACCCTGGCTTTGGTTAATTCCGTTTCTTTTAATCAGATGGATGATCCCTCCAAACAGTTTTCATTTGTACGTGTTTTTGGCACTATTGGCTGGATCGCGGCTGGAATGAGCATAAGTTTTCTCTTTCAATGGGATACCCCTGATTCAATTGCCCAGGGCGGATTAAAGAATACCTTCCTGATGACCGCTATCGCTTCTGCCATTTTGGGAATTTTTAGCTTTACCCTGCCAAAAACTCCGCCAATCAGGGATACCGCTCAAAAAGCGAGTATTTCAGATATTTTGGGATTAGATGCTCTTAAATTATTGAAAGACAGGAATTTTCTGATCTTTTTTACAGCCTCAGTTTTGATTTGTATCCCCCTGGCATTTTACTACCAGCATGCCGGGCAATTCCTGGGGGAGATAGGGGTCAGCAATCCTGCAGGGAAATTAACAATAGGCCAGGTTTCGGAGATTCTCTTTATGTTATTGCTCCCATATTTTTTTAAACGATTTGGATTTAAGAAAACAATCATAGCAGCGATGTTGGCCTGGGCAATCAGGTATGTTCTGTTTGCCATTGGCGATTCCGGGGAGTTAGCTCTTCTAATTTTAACAGGAATAGCTCTGCACGGCATATGCTACGATTTTTTCTTTGTTTCCGGGCAAATTTATACGGATAATAAAGCCGGTGCCAGGTATAAAAGCGCCGCGCAAGGACTTATAACCTTAGCAACATATGGTGTGGGGATGCTGATCGGCTTTTGGGCGGCCGGTAAGATCACGGATTTCTATGTTATCGATGGGGAGGGTCATAATTGGGATGCCATCTGGTATTATCCTGCTTCGTTTGCATTCGTGGTGATGTTATTGTTTGCCATTCTCTTCAAAAACGAACAAATAGGCTATAAGTCTTAGATATTTCATAAATTAACCAACTACTAACAAACCAATTAAACTATAAAATATGGACACTTTAAACAAGAATCGCCTTTTCATTGCCTCTTGTATGGCACTTTTGGTGACGGCCATGACATTTGCCATAAGGGCTAGGCTTGAAACTGTTTTTGGGCCTGAAGGGGTGGGCTTAACGCTAGAACAAATAGGATATGCTTTTGGTCCGGCTTTCTGGGGATTTACCCTGGCAATGATTGTTGGAGGGCCCCTGGTAGATACCTTGGGCATCAAAAAAATCACCTGGATTGCATTCATTACCCATGCTATTGGTATTACCTGGACTCTTCTGGCTACAGACATGTCCTCGCTGTTCCTCGCTACCTTATTCGTTGGTATAGGTAATGGGATGGTTGAAGCCGCTCTGAATCCTATGATCGCTTCTATGTATTCCAAGAATAAGACTAAAATGCTGAACAGATTCCATATCTGGTTCCCTGGGGGCATAGTGATCGGGTCTATTGTAGGCTGGCTCATTATGGATGTCATGGGGTTAAGCTGGCAAATTATGGTGGCCGTTTTATTTATCCCTTTAATTGTTTATGCAATATTGTTTTTTGGCCAGACTTTTCCGGTTACTGAAAGAGTTAGAATGGGAGTTAGTGGGGGAAAGATGGTTTCCAGTCTTGGCAAGCCTTTGTTTATCTTTATGGTGTTTTGTATGTTCCTCACTGCTGCCACGGAATTAGGAACCACCCAGCGAATTGAATCTCTTCTCAAAACCTCGGTGGCAGCTCCCTTGTTGGTTCTGGCCTTTATTAATGGTATAATGGCTCTGGGGCGGGCTTTTGCCGGACAGGTCGTCCATAAATTACAACCTGCAGGGATGCTATTATTCTCGGCAATCTTTGCATTTATCGGATTGTGGTTATTGACAATTACATCGGGAGGAATGACCTTTGTAGCTGCTGCAGTGTTTGCAGTTGGGGTCACTTTCTTCTGGCCAACTATGCTCAGTTTTGTAGCAGAATATCTTCCAGAAACTGGGGCATTAGGCCTTTCTATAATGGGTGGTGCCGGAATGCTTTCCGTTTCGGTTGTACTCCCTATAATGGGGAATTTAATGGATAATGCCAATGCCCAGGAAGCATTAAGGACAATGTCAATCCTTCCAGCAATATTAATAGTAGCTTTTATAGGATTAAACCTATATATGAAAAACAGAAAAGTTAAATCAGCAGAAGAATAATATACTATGCCAAAAAAAATTAGACTAGGAATCCTCGGAGGTGGCGGTGATTCCCTTATCGGAGTACTACACAGAGTGGCCTCCCATATTAATGATAATTACCAAATAGTTGGTGCTGTTTTCAATCCAAATTTTGAACAGAGCATGGCCTTTGCCAAAGAAATTGATATTCCAACTAATAGGATTTACAAGGATTTTGATACCCTTATCGAAGAAGAACTCAAGCTTCCCGAAGAGGAGAGAATTCAGGTTTGTTCTGTACTTACCCCGAATTTTCTGCATTTTCCCATGGCCAAAAAGTTGCTGGACAATGGATTTCATGTTATCTGTGAAAAACCTATGACCACAACCCTGGAAGAGGCCAAAATCTTGCAGGAAGCTCATAGGAAGGCAGGTACCGTTTTTGCGGTTACCCACACCTATACAGGCTACCCCATGGTTAGGCAAATGCGTGAAATGATCAAGGCTGGTGACTTGGGTAAAATTCATAAAGTAGATGCCAGGTATTATCAAGGCTGGATTAATCCTGTGATACACGATGAAGAAAAACGCTCACAAGTCTGGAGACTTGATCCCAAAAAAGCGGGGATTAGTTCCTGTATGGGAGATATTGGAGTTCATGCATTCAATATGATTGAATTTACAACCGGGCTGCAGGTGAAGTCTTTGTTGGCCGACTTCAACTACCTCTATGACGATAATCAAATGGATGTTGACGGAACCGTATTGATAAGAATGGGGAAACATATTAAAGGAGTAATCAGAGGAAGCCAGGTTGCTACCGGGGAAGAAAATGGGCTGGCAATTTCTATTTATGGGGAGAAAGCTGCCTTCAGATGGGAACAGGAAAGACCTAATTTCCTTTATATGCTTAGCGATACAGAACCTACCAGGGTTTATAAACCCGGACACGACTATAACTCGGCCCTCTCATTAGATGGGACTAAACTACCCCCGGGACACCCTGAAGGCATTTTTGACGCCATGGCTAACATATACCTGGGCGCCGCAAGGGCAATAAGAGGGGAAAATTACAATGACGGAGAATTCCCAACCATGCTCGATGGGGTTCGCGGGCTTAATTTTATAGAAGCCACCGTAGCTTCTCATAAAGGCGGTAATATCTGGGTAGAAATGGAATAAAAGGACAGGGTGGTATTTTTTTACCACCCCTTTTTTTGATTATTTCTGGAATACTTTTTCAAATACTTCACAAACAACAATCATACTTTCCCTGGGTACCCTGCCAAAGGGTGCTAACTCGCGTTCGTAATAGTCCCAGTGTGTTTTTTTCCAGTATGCCAACGATTTATCTCCTTCTCCTTCCAGTTTTGCATAGGATTCCCGTATACTAAAAAAAGGTTTTAGGCGAACAGCAACAGTCCTTACAATGCATTTCGCATTTCCTTTCCAGTCCGTAATAATAGTAAAATCACCAATCTTAGGGAGCTTTTCTTTTCTATACTGTAGCCCTAATAGCGAATGTGAAGTTGCTCTTTTTGTGCCGGCTAGCACTAATTCCAGGCACTCGTTACAGTCTTTTTCATTATCGCAGAAGTGAGTAACCCGTGGTTCGTCTGCAAACGCATATTCCAGATGCGCATCCAAAAAGTCACCCCATAAGTTTCTTGCCGATGCATTGTCCATAGTTAAGAGGATTTAAAAGTACATTTGGGATCCTGAGATAAACAAACGGAGATTTCCCGGTACATATTGTTGATTTATGTTGCCTATATTAAACGCTGAAACCTCATTTATTTTGCAATATTTCTATTGTATTTCCTATATTTATAACTATCCTGAAAGAAAGCCAAATAAGGCAAAAATCCATTAAATATAGGGTTTAATTCTTAAAAGAAATAATCAATTAATCTACTATAAAACCGATACTAGAATATGAAAACAATTAAAGGGCCAGCCGTGTTCCTTGCGCAATTTGTAGATAGTAAAGCCCCTTTCAATACCCTGGACGGGATGTGTAAATGGGCTGCAGATTTGGGATATAAGGGGATTCAAATTCCTACCTGGGAACATTTTCTGATAGATTTGGATAAAGCAGCAGAGAGTCAGACCTATTGTGATGAATTAAAAGGAAAGATCAATTCCTATGGCCTGGAAATTACGGAACTGTCAACGCATCTACAGGGACAACTTGTGGCAGTTCATCCAGCCTATGATTTAATGTTTGATAATTTCGCGCCCGAGCATTTAAAGAATAACCCTAAGGCCAGAACAGAATGGGCTGTTGATGTGGTGAAGAAGGCCGGTACGGCAAGCAGACGTTTGGGAATTTCTGCCCATGCCACTTTTTCCGGTGCCCTGTTATGGCATACCTGGCACCCATGGCCACAGAGACCACCCGGATTGGTAGAACTGGGATTTGAAGAGTTGGCCAAACGATGGATGCCCATTCTCAATCACTATGAAGACGAAGGGGTAGATGTATGCTACGAAATTCACCCTGGAGAAGACCTGCACGACGGGGATACTTTTGAACGCTTCCTTGAAGCTACCGGGAATCATAAGAGGGTTAATATTCTGTATGATCCAAGTCATTTTGTACTACAACAACTAGACTATATAACCTATATTGACCACTACCATGAGTTTATCAAATCTTTTCACGTAAAGGATTCTGAATTTAATCCTACAGGGAAAAAAGGAGCTTTTGGCGGTTATAATGATTGGGGAAACCGTGCCGGGCGCTACCGATCCCTTGGAGATGGTCAGATCGATTTTAAGACAATCTTCTCAAAACTAACCCAATATGGTTGTGATGTTTGGGCCGTGATGGAATGGGAATGTTGTATTAAAAGCCCTGAACAAGGTGCACGGGAAGGGGCTAAATTTATTCAGGATCACATCATAGAGGCCACACAGAAAACCTTCGACGATTTTGCCGGTGGAGAAATTGACAAAAACATACTCAAAAAAATATTAGGACTTTAATAGTAAACGATGAAAAAATCAATCATTTTTTTAGTGCTTGTAGGCCTTATGGCTTGTAAGGATCACCAAAAACATCAACAGGATACAAATCAGCAGCTAGCAGAGATACAACCTGAAAAAGAAATACAAGAAGAGTGGAAAATACTTTTTGATGGCACCTCCTTCGAAGGCTGGAAAGGATATAGGTCTGATCAGGTGCCAGATTCATGGAAACTTGAGGATGGGGCCATGGTATTTTATCCTCCGGAAAAAAGACAAAGGGGAGAAAATGGCAATTTGGTGACAGTTGATGATTATACCAATTTTGTGCTTTCCCTGGAATGGAAGATCTCCGAGGGGGGAAATAGTGGTATTTTTTGGGGTGTTAAGGAAGACGAGAGTTTTCCACAACCATATGAAACAGGACCTGAAATACAGGTATTGGATAATGAGCGACACCCTGACGCAAAGGCAGGGACAACACATCAGGCCGGTGCACTATACGATATGATAGCACCTTCAGAAGATGTCACCAAACCAGTAGGGGAATGGAATAGCTGTGAGATCACAATTGACCACGAAAACAATATGGGGAAAGTAGTGCTGAATGGTAGGGAGATAGTTAATTTCCCCCTTGCGAACGAGCAGTGGGATGAGATGGTTTCCAAATCCAAATTTGCGAATTGGAGTGGTTTCGGAAAATATACTACTGGTAAGATTGGATTACAGGATCACGGGGATATTGTGGCATTTAGAAACATAAAAATAAAAGAATTGTAAATGAGATATCTTGGTTTAGTCACAATTGTCCTAATGTTGTTTTCCTGCGGGGAGAAACAAATGCCTGAAGCACAGACGAGAACTGATCATGAGCCTTCTGTAATTGTTCATGAAGAGTACCAGGGAGAGGAGCCAACAGCTCCGGAAGGCACGGAATTTTACGAACCTGTACCGCCAACAGTACAACCCTATGCACAAAATGGTGCTCCAAGTGATGCCATAATTCTGTTTGATGGCAGTAGCCTAGACAACTGGGTCAGTACTCAGGATAGTACCGCTGCCAATTGGCACCTGAATGAGGATGGAAGTATGACTGTTCGGAACGAAGCTGGTGATATCCAGACGAAACAGAACTTCGGCAGCATACAATTGCATATAGAATGGAAGTCTCCTGAGGAGGTCCAGAGGGAGGGTCAGAACAGAGGCAACAGTGGCATATTCCTGAATGGCCTATACGAAGTGCAGGTGTTAGACAACAATAATAATGACACTTACGTGAACGGACAGGTAGGGTCTATCTACAAGCAGCATACGCCGCTGGCTAAAGCATCTGTACCCACTGGTGAGTGGAACACTTACGATATTATTTATCACGCACCCGAGTTCAACAGCGCCGGTGAAAAAATAAAGTCGGGCACTATGACCGTGATCCACAATGGGGTCCTAATCCAGGACCACGTGGAGATCAAAGGAACTACACCCTATATTGGCTGGCCAAAAAACCCACCGCACGGAAAAGGCCCATTGAAATTGCAAGATCACCGAGATAATAGCAGGGTAAGCTACCGCAATATCTGGGTAAGAGAATTGTAGAATGCAGTGGATGCTTTTAATTTCGTCTCTTTTACCCGGAGTGCTGATTGTATTGATTGGAAGTTACTGGAAAAGGTACCCTCCTAAGAAAATCAACCATCTTTACGGTTATCGAACAAAAAAGAGCATGAAAAATATGGACACCTGGAATTATGCCAATAAAATTGGTGCAAAGATGTTCATTAATGGAGGTGTAATCTTGGTAGTCCTTGGTGGAATTACGTACCTCCTGGATCCATTGATGTCTATTTGGGTAATAACTATTGCCACTGTGATTGTTCTTTTGGGCGGGATCGTGTTTTGTGAACAAGAGCTAAGTCGTGTGTTCGACAAAAAAGGAAATCGGAAAGGCCAAGCCTAAATTAATTAACTTTAGCCCAAATTATTTGCATTTATGATCCAATCCATGACCGGTTTTGGGAAGCATGTCTTACAACTCCCCGATAAAAAAATTACCGTAGAAATTAAATCCCTGAACAGTAAAAACCTGGATATCAATGCCAGGATGCCTTCAGTCTACAGGGAAAAGGAATTGGTTCTTCGTCAAAAAATTGCCGGTGTATTGCAACGCGGCAAGATAGATTTTGGTTTGTATGTGGAGTCTAATGGGGAAGAAACTGCTACTAAAATTAACGAAGGGGTAGTAAAAGGGTATATGAAACAACTGGCAGATCTCGCAGATGGTGATAAGTTAAAAATGCTCGAAATGGCCGTTCGCTTGCCGGATGCTGTGAAAACCGAACGCGAAGAGGTCCCCGAGGAGGAGTTTTTGGCCATTCTCAAAGCCGTTGAGGAGGCGCTCGATAAGATAGCAGCCTTCAGAAGTGAAGAAGGCAAAGTCCTTGAACAGGATTTTAAGTACCGCGTAGCTTCCATTAAAACGCTGTTGGACAAGGTGTCCGAAATGGATCCAGGCAGACTGGCTACCATCAGGGAGCGTTTAGAGAAAGCAATAGCCGAGCTAAAGGCGGAAGTAGATGCCAACCGTTTTGAGCAGGAATTAATATACTACCTGGAAAAATATGATATTACTGAAGAAAAGGTGCGCCTCGCCAACCACCTGGATTATTTTCTGAGTAGTATGAACTCTTCGGATTCAAACGGAAAGAAATTGGGGTTTATTTGCCAGGAGATTGGAAGGGAAATAAACACAATAGGCTCTAAGGCCAACTATGCTCCTATGCAACAGCTAGTGGTTCAAATGAAAGATGAGCTCGAAAAGATTAAGGAACAAATGCTCAATGTACTTTAATGGAAGGCGGGAAACTCATTATTTTTTCAGCTCCATCGGGAAGTGGCAAGACCACTATTGTTAGACACCTGTTGCAACAACCCGAACTTAACCTGGCATTTTCGGTATCGGCTACTTCACGTGCAAGAAGGGGAAAGGAAAAGCATGGGGAGAATTACTATTTCATGTCAATTTCGGAGTTTAAGAATCACATTAAGCAGGGAGATTTTCTGGAATGGGAAGAAGTGTACCGGGACAACTTTTATGGGACCCTAAGAAGCGAGGTTGAACGATTATGGGCCGAGGGGAAAAATGTCATTTTTGATATTGATGTTGCGGGGGGATTGCGTATAAAGAAAAAATATCCGAAAGAGACCCTGGCGGTATTCGTGAAACCTCCCAGTGTAGATGAGCTTAAAATAAGGCTGA
>CBDUAW010000004.1:0-20211 GCA_965365215.1 uncultured Eudoraea sp.
CAAGGTCTCCGGCAATATTTTCAAGGTCCTTTACCATTTCACGTATCAAAATAAGGAGAAAAAGGAAGAGCGCATGCACAAAGATCACCGCTTCAAAATTTTTATAATAGACAAAAACAGCGAAAAAAGGTGCAATTGCCAAAGTTGCCGAAACCAGATTACCTATAAAAGGGAGCCTTTTTAATTTATGGGAATACAGCCATATTCCAAAAATATAAGCTGAAAAGAAAAGAGCTGCTCTGAATGAAACATAGCTCCCGAATAGTACGGACAGAAAATTTAAAATAAAATATGCTGATAGTTTGGTACGCTGACTTACCAGTCTGTCTAACATACTCTTCCTGGGCTTGTTAATGAGGTCCTTTTCAGAATCATAAAAGC
Organism: uncultured Eudoraea sp.; assembly: GCA_965365215.1. Taxonomy (GTDB): domain Bacteria; phylum Bacteroidota; class Bacteroidia; order Flavobacteriales; family Flavobacteriaceae; genus Lentiprolixibacter. The sequence goes on from CBDUAW010000004.1 coordinate 382, forward strand.
TGTTGATTATGTATCCTGCTGCAATAACAAGGGAAGACGCGAGGACCAGGACAAAGAGTTTTGGATCCAGTAGTACTTTGCTAACTGGCAGATTCGGGGCTAGTATATAAACAGAGGCCAGATATTGAGCAAGTATTATCATGAAGATGTTATATCCCCTGATAATAGAGAACAAACTCAAGGTCTTGAGTAACAAGAGTTTGTTTTTCCTGCTTAGCATTTTTTGAGGTGTTCTTAGAAGTTGTATACCACTTCCAGGGTATGACCTTTAAGTGCCGTTCTGGCCTTTTCAATATCCTGGGTAAATCCCAAGATATAACCACCGCCACCGGAGCCACAAAGTTTTAAATAGTAATCATTAGATTCAATACCCTGCTTCCATAGCTTATGGAATTCCTTTGGGATCATGGGTTTGAAATGGTCCAAAACAACATGGGATAGTTGCTTAAGATTCCCGAAAAGGGATTTAACGTTGCCATTGATAAAGTCTTCTACACAGGCATCGGTATGCTTAATAAATTCGTCCTTCAACACCGTACGAAATCCCTCATGCTTTAATTTCTCCATGAAGATTTCTACCATAGGCGCTGTCTCACCTGTAATTCCACTATCAAGTAAAAAAACAGCCCCAGTACCTTTCTGATTCTGAGATGGGATACTGGTAGACTCAATATTGTCCTGGGAATTGATAAGAATAGGAAGGCTCAGGTAACTATTAAGGGGATCCAAGCCTGAGGATTTTCCATGAAAGAAGGATTCCATTTTTCCCAATATTGCCTTTAATTTTAAAAGCTTTTCCCTTGTGAGGTTTTCAAGAACGGTGATTTTGTTATGGGCATACTTATCGTAAATAGCAGCTACCAGGGCCCCGCTGCTCCCCACTCCATAACCTTGTGGGATAGAACTATCAAAATAAAGCCCCAGATCCAGATCCGTATTCATTGCCTCCAGATCAAATGTAACCAGGGATGGGTCTTCTTCTTGCAAATCCTTTAAATATCCCGCAAATTTCCTTAGGCTTGAATTAGACCTAAGGGAATCGCCTTCCGGGTTTTCCTGCTTTTTTAATGCTCCTTTAAAGAAGTTATAGGGAATGGATAAGCCCTTGGAATCCTTGATAATTCCGTATTCACCAAAAAGTAAAATCTTTGAATAAAACAGGGGTCCTTTCATTTCTATTAGGTTATGGACTATTCCAAATTTAAGTTATATTTCTAAGAAGTGAACTGATATCTTATATCAATTTAGCTCCCGTTCCAACCTGGTCGCAAATATACTGTCCGTTTTCGCAATATACAACTAACTCATTCTTAATAAATTGCAAAACTTTTTTTTCAGATTTAGAAGGGTATAAGAGGTGTACGTTAGCTCCGGCATCTAATGTGAAACACAGAGGTGTCTCCGTTTCTCCCCTAAATCTCCAGATGCGTTCTATAATGGCCAGGGTATTAGGCTTCATCAAAATAAAATACGGGATACTTGTCATCATCATGGCATGAAGGGTAAGCGCCTCATTTTCAACAATTTCTATAAATCGCTTTAGATCACCACTAGTAAGTACCTGAATAATCTCTGAAAGGTTTTGGTGGGCATGATCAAATCTTGAAGAGGCATAGGGATGATTGTCCATGAGTTTGTGTCCAACAGTACTGCTCACCTGTTTCTGTCCTTTATGGACCAGAAGTATGGTGTCCCTATAATCCTGGAACACTTCGTGCACATTTTCTTCGAAAGGTGTTCCGAACAAATCTGAACTTTGTTTTATTTCCCTGTGTTTCCCCCAGCTAACAATTGGTCCCTCAATACTTCTGCATGCACTACCCGAACCCAATCTTGCAAGAAAAGAAGCCTTTTGGTTATAGTATGTTTTTGAAATTGAGGGATTCAATGATTTTTCGATCTCAAGAAGACACAGCGATAGGGCAGCCATAGCACTGGCTGATGATGCTATTCCGCTACTATGCGGAAAGGTATTTTTTGAGTCAATCCGTAAATGATACTGGTTTAAAAATGGTACATATGCGCTTATCCTATTAAAATAATCCTTCAATTTAGGTTCAAACGATGGCTTGGGATTCCCTTCAAAAAGAAACTCGAAGGAAACCGCTGTGGATGTTTTTTCCAGTAATGAATACTTCACATTAGTGGTAGTAGCACATTTACTTAGAGTAAAACTTATAGATGGATTAGCCGGAATCTGGTTGTCATATTTACCCCAGTATTTAACCAGTGCAATATTACTTGGGGCTTGTGTGCTAACTGATCTTCCATCATGGAACGAGTCAAATGAAGCAGCTACAAATTTGTCTACAGTCAAATGGTTCATATTTTGCAAAGATAGCTTTTACCAAACTTTGCTTAAAGCCAATCAAAATAAATTCCTATTTTAGTTATATCAGCCAAAACCAATTGAAAAAGAAATTCGCATATATAGTAATTTCTGTTTCGGTATGCCTTCTTTTAGGCTTCCTCTCAGGATTCGCCACACAAAGTTCAGTCAATGACTGGTATTTGTCCCTTAATAAACCTGCATTTACGCCTCCTAATTGGCTCTTCGGGCCGGTTTGGACGGTGTTATACGTTTTAATGGGGATCGCTGCGGGAATAGTGTGGTCCAAGGGATTCTATCACAAATGGGTAAAGACAGCCCTTTATCACTTTGGATTTCAGCTGCTCTTTAATGCTTTGTGGAGTGTCGTATTTTTTGGTTTTAAGAACCCATTTTGGGCTTTGTTGGTCATTCTAGTCCTGATGATGCTAATATTGGGAACCATCAGATGGTTTAATGTAGTAAGCAGAAAAGCTGCCTACCTTATGATACCATATTTCCTCTGGGTCTGTTTCGCTGCCCTACTAAACTATAATATCTGGATGTTGAATTAAGGTTTTGAAAGTGCCAATAGCTGTGTAATAGTTCTGTGGTTCCTCGAGGTAGCTTTGGTTCGGAGCCTTTTTTCAAAAAAATTATTATTGCATTTTGCTCTGCCAAATCCATTTAAACATTGTAGATAAACACATTCACGGGTAATAATAAAATTTTCATTCGGAAATCTTTCCTTGGCAAGGGAAGCCGCCCTGTCTTCTTCGGGTTCCTCCTGAAGAAGTACAAAGCAAATTTTTTTCATGTCTTCCGCGTTCCCTGAGAAGGGGTTTTTTTCGTAGATGTCTAGCAAATCCTTTCGCTTTAGAATCAGGGTAGGAATGAATACAGAATATGCCTTGTTCAACTCCCTTTCAATGGTGTTTTGAAGAACCGCTGGGTCCCCAAGGTCCGATTTAAAAACTACGTTGCCCGACTGGATATAGGTTCTTACCTCTTCAAATCCAAGAGCTTCAAAAAGCATTTTCAAATCGGCCATTTTTATTTTTTTCTGGCCGCTGACATTTATTCCCCGAAGAAAGGCGATGTATGCATTCATTGACTGTTTAAGTTAGGAGTTTTTTTGCATTTCCTATTTGCTGCTAATTTATAGCATTATGAAGTATAAAATAATTCTGTTACATTTATTGCACCCCTCTTATATAGGGTAAACCAACTAATTTACTATGGACCAATATGTTTTGGCATTAGATCAGGGAACTACCAGTTGCCGCGCGGTCATTTTCGATAAAAAAGGGAATATTATTTCCACGGCACAGAAAGAATTTACCCAGCATTTCCCGCAGCCGGGTTGGGTAGAACACGATGCAATGGAAATTTGGGCTACACAATCCGGGATGGCCAAGGTAGCACTCACAAAAAAAGGGTTAAAAGGGGCTGATATAGCTGCAATAGGGATAACTAACCAGCGTGAAACCATTGTGGTATGGGATAAGGAAAGTGGTGAACCCGTTTACAACGCCATTGTATGGCAAGACAAGCGTACTGCAGAATACTGTGAAGAACTTAAGGATGCCGGGAAGGAAACCCTTATACGCGAAAGAACCGGTTTGGTCATTGACGCTTATTTTTCCGGAACAAAGCTAAAGTGGATCCTGGACCATGTAGAAGGTGCCAGAGAAAAAGCAAATGCCGGCAAGCTACTCTTTGGAACTATTGACACCTGGTTAATCTGGAATATGACTAAGGGGGCCCTGCACCTTACAGATGTTACTAATGCCTGCAGAACGCTCTTTTATAATATCAATACCCTAGATTGGGATGATGAACTGTTATCCCTTTTAGATATCCCCAGAAAAATGCTCCCGGAGGTAAGAGCCTCCAGTGAGGTTTATGGAAAGACGGACACCCATTTTCTGGATAGTCCAATTGCCATAGCCGGAATTGCCGGGGACCAGCAAGCTGCACTTTTTGGGCAAATGTGTACTCAGCAAGGTATGGTAAAAAACACCTATGGAACTGGCTGTTTTATGTTAATGAATATTGGGGATAAACCTATTGTTTCCAAAAATAATTTACTCACCAGTGTTGCATGGCAAATAAATGGAAGAACCGAATACGCCTTGGAGGGAAGTATATTTATTGCAGGAGCAGTAGTTCAATGGTTAAGGGACAGTTTAAAAATTATAGACAGTTCTTCAGAAGTGGAAACCCTGGCTTCTTCTGTACAAAGTGCTGACGGGGTTTATTTTGTTCCTGCCTTTGCAGGTTTGGGGGCACCTCATTGGAACCAAAAGGCAAAAGGATCACTTTTTGGTCTTACCAGGGGCAGTACAGATGCACATATTGCCAGAGCTGCTCTGGAATCTATCGCATATCAAACTATGGATATACTTAAAGCTATGGAAGCTGATTCCGGGATTTCTATACAGGAATTAAGGGTTGATGGAGGAGCAACTGTGAACAACTTGTTAATGCAATTTCAAGCAGATGTACTAAATACCAAAACCGTTCGTCCAAAAATTGTGGAGACTACGGTCATGGGCGCTGCTTTTTTAGCCGGTCTTGCCGTAGGATATTGGGATAGTCTTGAAGAAATCCAGAAAATATGGCAAACCGACTTGATTTTTAGTCCAACAAAGGATAGAAAAATAATTGAAGAAGGGATAAATGGTTGGTACCGGGCTATTGAGGCCCTGGAATATTGGAGTAAATCCTAAACAATAAAACCGATTTTTATGACACCTTTTCACGCCGAAATCATCGGAACTTTTTTACTAATGCTACTGGGTTGCGGGGTAAATGCCAATGTAGTTTTGAAGGATACCAAAGGCCACGGTAGCGGATGGATGGTCATTACCACCGGTTGGGCATTGGCAGTTTATGTAGGCGTTGTGGTAGCGGCACCTTACAGCGGTGCACATATCAATCCAGCAGTAAGTATAGGTTTGGCAGCAGCCGGGGAATTTCCCTGGGCAGATGTTCCTGCCTATATTCTGGCCCAGTTTCTCGGGGCTATGTTGGCAGCATTTATGGTTTGGGCTATGTATTGGGATCATTTTAATAAAACTGAAGATCCAGGTAGTAAATTGGCCGTTTTCTCTACTGCACCGGCTGTTCCCAATGTGTTCCGTAACCTGCTTAGTGAAACTGCAGGAACTTTTGTTCTGATTTTTAGTGTCTTGTACTTCACGGAAGCTTCCATACAGGGGTCTGAAGAGATTATTGGCCTGGGTTCCCTCGGTGCAATCCCGGTGGCATTTGTTGTTTGGGCTATTGGATTGAGCTTGGGGGGCACAACGGGTTATGCAATTAATCCTGCCAGGGACCTGGGGCCCAGAATAATGCATGCTATCCTGCCCATTAGGAATAAAGGCAAGAGTGGCTGGAGTTATAGCTGGATCCCTGTTATAGGGCCAATTATAGGGGGACTATTAGCTGCATTCCTCGCCTTGGCAATTCCGTAAAATCCTAAAAACTTCAGCTGAAAATGTATCCCTTATGGAATTCTGTCGGGGTAGTCACTGATAATCCCGTCAACCCCCAAATCGATTACTTTCTGTATATCCTCAGGTTCATTGACGGTCCAGGTATATATTTTAAATCCGTCCTCATGAATTTGGTTGACAATCTCCGCAGTTAAACTTTGGTAATCCGGGTTAATCGCTACGGCATTTAATTCCCTGGCAACAGGGATGGCCGAAAGGGGATTCCCTTCGGTAAGTACGGCTATTGCGACCTCCTGGTTGATCCGTCTCATTTCTTTTAATTCTTCCCAATTAAAACTGGAGATGAGGATATTATCCCAGGACCAGCCCCTTTCCCGAACATAGTAATCCACTATAAAATTTACCCGGTTAGCAGTATTTGCCCCCTTTAGTTCAATATTAAGTTGTACCTGATTGTTAACCAATTTCAGGACATCCTGCAACTGGGGAATTTTGTGATTCCCATTTAATATCAATTTCATTAAATCAAAATAATTGTATCCCTCAATACTTCCACCTCCATTTGTTAGTCGATCAACACTCTTATCGTGAAACACAACAATCTCTCCGCTTTCAATCTTAAATACATCAATTTCGATCATATCCACTCCGAGATCCATAGCCTTCTGGATAGATGCCAATGAATTTTCGGTTTCATATCCCATAGCACCACGATGGCCGATGACCAAATGTTTCGTTTTCATATTATTACAACTCAGAAATAGCAATGGTATAAGAATAAAGCTGAACCTATTCATAACATCTTTACGTTTTGGTATCCCAAAAGTACAACATGAAGTACAAAACCAAAATCAATATGCATAACTATTTTTAGGATGATAATCTTAATGAATTGTCATATTAATACTAAATAGATCTATTTATTAATAACTCCATATTATTTTATAATTATCTTTGAATTATTAACAACCAATTAATTTCTAAACTATGTTTTCAAAACAAAATTTACTTGCCACTCTGGCCGGATTTCTGGTCATGTTCTTTCTGGGCTATGCTATTTGGGGTTATGCCACAGCAGATTTTTTTGAGGGACACACCATCAACAGTTTTATGAAAGATCCTGTAGATATGGTTTTTGTTGCGCTTAGTAATCTTCTAGGAGTTTTTGCTCTCAGTACTATTTACGGGAAGTGGTCTCATGGAAACTACGGTGCAAATTCCGGATTCGGTTACGGGATCTGGATTGGTATTTTCGTTGGCCTTGGCATTAATTTATTGACTTATGCCACCACGGAAATGCTAGACCTTACCGGACACTTGGTAGAGGCGGTTATTGACATCATTTTTTATGGGGTAGTAGGCGCTGCAATTGGATTGGTCTATAAAGCAACAGCATCAAAACCTGCTGCAGCTTAATCAAAACACCAAATGATTACAAATCCATGGTCTTTTTGATCATGGATTTTATTTTTCAATTCGGTAAATAAATGATTCCAGTGGTTGTAGCTTTACGCCTATCTCCCCGAAGTTTTTTTGAACTTTTAGTTGCTCTTCATTTTCGTAAAGCATGTCCCTTAGCATATAGGAACCCTCCTTAATCCCCCACTTAGCAAGCAGTGATGAGGGAATTTTAAGGTTAAACTCATAAGAGCGGTCTACATCAAAATTGGAAATCACAATTAGTCTTTCATCCCCGGACCATCTTACATACGATAATACCCGGTGGTCATATCCTTCTGTATGTTCCTTGTTGAAAAAGTGGATTTCTTCATATTCGCCCATTAATGCTTTACTTTCAATAGTAAAGTTTAGCAGCCTGCGATAAAAATCCCTTAACTCCCTTTCTTCCTTGGAAAGAAGTCCCCCATCAAATTTTTTGTTGTTAAGCCAACGTTGATGATGTGGCACGCCAATATAATCAAAGATCGAGGTTCTGGTTGGGCTTCCGAATCCTGCATCTTCATTTCCTGGCTCTCCCACTTCCTGTCCGAAATAGATCATGGTAGGGGAAGTACTAATGGTTGCAGAAACCACCATGGCTGGCATTCCTTTCCGGGCATTCCCTGCAAATGCCGGACTGGCAATACGCTGCTCATCATGGTTTTCCAGGAAGTGTAACATATGGTGTTCAATATCGGCAAGGCCGCGTTGCACCACTGGGATATGGTCTGTCCATCCATGTCCCTGCATTATATGCTTTATACTGTCGTATAACTCAACTTTATCATAGAGATAGTCCATTTTTCCTTTGTGTATGTAATCGCGATACAATGCAGGATTGTACACTTCCGCAAGCAAGATAGCATTGGGGTTCTCATTTTTTATATGGGAATTCATATAGCTCCAAAATTCAACGGGGACCATTTCAGCCATATCGAAACGAAATCCGTCAACACCAAGGGAGAGCCAATAGAGGGCAATATCTTTGAATTTAGTCCAGGAGGGGGGCCCATCTTTATCCTGCCAGAAATTGAAGTGCGCCTGGTAGTTTTCTTGTCCAAACCCTTCAGGAAGGGTCGCAAAATCATAAGACCCATCGGGCCGTACTCCGTAGTTTATTTTAACGGTTTCGTACCAGTCGTTCTGTTCGGGCTGCGCTTTTCGGGAGCCATTCCCGGTCCACTTTGCCGGAGATTCGGAGAAAATCCTATCAGATAGGGGGTGATCTTCCCCTCCCAAAGGCTGGTAGCCATTTTGCCATTCCGGCACTTGAAAATCTTCCCCGGGAATGTAATAAAAATCGTTCTCTTTCCGGTATTCAAGGGAGGTATCATCATCAATCCCGAATGGACGCTTTCCTGCCGGAGTTGATTTTCCTTCATAAGCTCGCGCTACGTGATTGGGGACAATATCGATCATTAGTTTCAAACCCTGTTTATGGGTCCTATCAATCAGTTCCTGAAATTCTGCCAACCTTTTTGAAGGGTCATTTGCCAGATCGGGATTTACGTTGTAATAATCCTTCACCGCATAGGGTGAACCGGCCCTGCCCTTCACCACATCCGGATCATCGCCCGGTAAATCATATTCCCCGTAGTCCGTCACCAACGCATGGTGCGGAACCCCGGTATACCAAATATGGGTTACTCCAAGCTTCTTAAGTTCCGAAAGAGCGGTTTCTGAAAAATCCGAGAATTTCCCTACCCCATTTTCTTCTTTGGTTCCCCAGGGTTTATTATTGGTATTGGTGTTACCGAACAACCTGGTAAACACCTGATATATAACGATTTTCTTTTTCAATTTTTCTTGATTTTCAACTGGTTTTGTTACCGTTTTTTCCTGACCTTGGTTACAGGCCCAAAGCACAGAAAAAATTAACAGGTAAACTTTATACTTCCTCATTAATAATTAGTTAATATCACGGCTCCTTTCATATCCAATGTGATCTCTCCAGACCAAATAACTTCTTTCTCAGAGATCAGGTCTTTCATGGTCTGGCCCTCAAGGTTCATTTCGCGGAATCTGGAAAGGCTTAGTTGTACCGGATTGCTATTTTTATTTAGGATCAGAACTATTGTCTTGTTGTCCATATATCGAAACAGCACATAAACGCCATCCTGTGGGGCAAAATGTTTGGTTTTACCATGGTGTATAACCTCATTTCCTTCTCTGAACCTCAGTAGCTTCTTCAAAAATTGTTGCATTTTCTTTTGCGGTTCTGAAAGTCCGGTTCCTTCAAAAGCATTTATGGTATCGCCTTCCCATCCTCCTGGAAAATCAGTCCGAATAAGGCCATGATCCCCGGGCTTTGCAGAATTCTGTATAAGGATTTCCGTGCCGTAGTATATTTGCGGAATACGCGGGGCCATCAGGATAAAAGCCATCGCCATTTCTGTAAGGACTTCATCTTCCCCGAATTGGGTGTAGATGCGATCCATATCGTGATTATCTGCAAACATCAACAAATCCTTCGGCGATGCGTAGTGAAAGTCATTCGCAAGGGCTTCGTATAATTTAATTAAGCCCTTATCCCAGTTCTCTGGCTCATTCAAGGCCTCTACAAGGCTGTTCTGCAATGGAAAATCCATGGTGCATTTCAGGTTAGATTCATACCCGTCCCGATTATTGGAACCCCGTTGCCAGTAGCCTACGAGCAAAGGGTTATAACTCCATTCTTCCCCCACGATACTGAAATTGGGGTACTCGCGTAAGATGCTTCCGGCCCATTTAGCCATAAAGGACTTATCCGGATAAGGATAGGTATCTTGTCTGATCCCACCCAGGTGAAGCGTCTCAATCCACCATATAGAATTCTGAATCAAGTACCTGGACAGAAATTGATTCTGTTGGTTTAGGTCGGGCATAGCGCTTACGAACCAGCCATTGGCCATAAGTGTTTTATCAGCTTCGGCTGCATAAATGTCCTGATTTGTGGTTCGCCTGTGATTGGAAATTCGGAGTTCTTGCCTTTCTTCAAAGGCCTGTTGTTCGTTAACCCAATCATGGAAAGGCAGGTCTTTCATCCACCAGTGTTCTAAACCACAATGATTCACTACCTGGTCCATTATGATTTTCATCCCCAATTTTGAAGCCTCTTCGCTTAACTGCTTGTACAATTTCAGGTTTCCGAATCTCGGATCCACTCTGTAAAAATCTGTAATGGCATAGCCGTGATACGATTGTTGGGGCATATCGTTTTCTAACAACGGACTGGACCAAATAGCTGTAAAACCCATGTCCTTAATATAATTGAGATGGTTTAAGATCCCCTGAATATCACCCCCATGTCTGGCATAATCATCATTCCTATCAACCCCGGTCTCTTTCATGCCGGGGACCGCATCGTTCTCCTTATCCCCGTTGGCAAAACGATCAGGCGTTATCAGATATATTGCATCCTCACTGGAAAATCCTTTAAACGCCGTTGGTTCCTTTATTCTGGAAAGTAATTGATAAGAAAGGTTTAGCTGTTTCTTATCCGGACTTTTAAATATAATATTCAGGGTTTGTTCTTTAGTTCCTTTTGGAATTTCCAGATCGAGAAAAAGGTAGTTAGGACTGTTCGCCTGTGTAGTTCTGCTAAGGTTTACCTCAGTATTTTCCAGAGTAGCAGAATAATCTCCAAGGCCCGGGCCATAAACCAGGAGTTGTAATGTCTCTTCTTCGAAGCCCACCCACCAGTTAGGAGGTTCAACTTTTTCAATTTGGGCATAGGAGCACATAGGCGCCGATATTAACATCATTAAAATACAAACAAAGGATATTGCCCGCTTCGATTTAGAAAAATACCTGTCTGCTCCGGAACCCGCATTCATTTCAGAGTTCTGTTACAGCATTTGGCTTCAATATCAGACGTTTCCCGTTAACCCTGATCGACATTTCCTCAGCACTTTCCAAACCAAATGAAACTCCTTTCTTACTGATGTTTACCTTAATGATTCGGTCACGGAAATTTATTTTAAAGGAGTACGAATCCCATTCCTTGGGAATCCTTGGAGAGAAACTCAGTTTATCTTCCCTGATGCGCATGCCTCCAACCCCTTCTACTACGCTCATCCATGTTCCCGCCATGGAGGTAATATGAAGGCCCTCTTCTACTTCCTTATTATAGTCGTCCAGGTCTAATCTGGAAGTTCGCAGATAAAATGTATAGGCCTGTTCCATTCTGTCCAGTTTTGCAGCCTGAATACTGTGAACACATGGTGACAGAGAGGATTCATGTACGGTAAAAGGTTCGTAAAAGTTGAAATGACGTTCTAACTCCTCGTTTGTAAAATGATCTTCAAAGAAATAGAATCCCTGTAAGACGTCGGCCTGTTTTATATAAGGGGAACGCAAAATCCTGTCCCAGCTCCATTTCTGATTAATGGGCCGCTGTTTCGGATCTAATTCCTCAACTGTGATTAATTCCTTATCCAGAAAACCATCCTGTTGCAGGTAAACCTGATGCTCTTCGGAATACGGGAAATACATATTTTCTGATACCGTTTGCCATCCTTCAATTTCTTCCGGTTTCAATTTAGTTTTGCCTACAACCCTCCCGTAGTCTTCCGGATACCCTTCTTTAACTTTCTGCAATTGCTCCGATGCGTATTGCATACACCATCGGGCAATATAATTAGTATACCAGTTATTGCTAACATTATTCTCGTATTCATTTGGCCCGGTAACCCCAAGGATCACGTATTTGTTCTTCAGGCTAGAAAATGAAGCCCGCTGGAACCAAAAACGCGCTATGCCAATAAGGACTTCCAGACCCATTTCCGGGATATAGGAATAATCTCCTGTATAGCGGAAGTAATTATATATTGCAAATGCTATGGCTCCATTTCTATGGATTTCCTCGAAGGTGATTTCCCATTCATTGTGGCACTCTTCCCCGTTCATTGTAACCATTGGGTATAATGCCGCCCCATCTGAGAAACCAAGTTTTTCGGCATTTTCAATAGCTTTTTCCAGATGGTTGTACCGGTATTGCAAAAGGTTCCTTGCAACATGATGATTTTTTGTACTCATATAAAAAGGAATACAATACGCTTCTGTATCCCAGTAAGTACTTCCCCCATATTTCTCCCCTGTAAATCCTTTAGGTCCTATATTGAGTCTTGAATCCGTTCCCAGGTAGGTTTGGTTAAGGTGAAAGATATTAAAACGGATCCCCTGTTGCGCCTTTATATCGCCTTCAATAGAAATGTCTGACATTTCCCAAATCTCTGCCCATGCCTTTGCCTGTTCTTCCAGGAGGGTCCCAAACCCTTTGGCCTTTGCTGTCTTCAAAGCAGCCTGGGCAGCCTTGATAAGGGTAGACGCATCGTGATTTCTGGATACCGTATAGCCTCCGAACTTCACCAGGGAAACGGTACTGTTTTTTTGGGCCCTTAGAGGATAGGCATGACTTATCTTTAATGGTTCCTGTCTTACCTCTGGGGTTTGGTCTACCTCTTTTCCATCTTTAAACAGCAGATTTTCCATGAAGGTACAGGTCTCAAAATGGGTCTTCATGGTATGAGCCTCAATAAAGGCCTGTCTGTTATCGGAAAGTACTTTGGTCGTATTCCAGAACTTATCATCCCAGTTACTATCTTCATTGGTTATTCCACTATCAAGGTATGGTTCAAAAACCAGTTCAGCATCATCATTTAGACAGGTGATATCATATTTGATAGCGCCTATTTCATCTTGTTTTAAGCTCAGGAACCGAAGAACACTCACTTTTAATTCGAGACCATTAGGCATAGTTGCCTTGAAACTTCTCTTGTACCACCCTTCCTTCATATTCAGTTCTCTTCGGAAATCTGATACCGCTTTGCAGGTATTTAAATCCAAAGCCTCGCCATTGAGCGTAATGTTAATCCCAATCCAGTTTGGGGCATTGAGAACCTTTGCAAAATACTCCGGGTATCCATTCTTCCACCAGCCCACACGGGTTTTATCCGGATAGTAAACCCCCGCGATATAACTTCCCTGAAAAGTACTTCCGGAATACTGTTCTTCGAAATTAGCCCGCTGTCCCATGGCGCCATTCCCGAGACTAAAAAGACTTTCCGAGGCTTTTACCTGATCCTTACTAAACCCTTCTTCAATGATAGACCACTTGTCTGGTTTTATATAATCCTGATTCATTTTGTATTTGCTAATTGTTGTATAAAATTTAGTTCTATTTCCGTAAAATCATTGAAATTATACCGGGCATGGCTGAGTGTTTCACTATCTCCAATTCCCACACTAACCATTCCGGCGGCATTTGCTGCCTCTATTCCCGCTACGGCGTCCTCAAATACCACACAGTCTTCAGGGGCAACTCCAATATCATTGGCCGCGATCAGAAATACTTCCGGGTCTGGTTTAGCCTTGGCCACTTTGGTTCCGTCTACCACGGTGTCAAAATAAGACAGCAATTTCACCTTTTCGAGAATGGGAATGGCATTTTTACTGGCCGATCCCAACGCCATTGGGAAATCTCGTTCCTTTAAATAATTGAGCACTTTCGGAACATCCGGTAATATTTCAGATTCATCCATTTTCGCAATATAGGAAAGGTAGTCTTCATTTTTCTCTGCCAGCCATCTTTCAAATTGTGCTTCCTCTACCTCAATCCCACCGATTTCCAACAAAATTTCCAAACATCTTCTTCTACTCACCCCTTTAAAGGCTTCATTCTGTTCTTCAGTAAAATCGAACCCCAATTCATTGGCCAATTTTTTCCAGGCGAGATAATGGTATTTGGCAGTGTCAACAATTACTCCATCTAAATCGAAAATAAATCCGGTTTTTGTCATAATAATATTAAGGTGTGTTTTACTATTAACTTGTGGACTCCCGTTCAATTAAACTGGCCTTGATAATCTCAGTCTTGTAATCTAACTCTTGCTCCTGCATATAGTCGGCCTCAATTCTTTGAATTAATAAATTAGCAGCGGTTTCTCCCATTTTTTCCCCGTGCTGTGCCACCGAAGTGAGTGTTGGATTGGATAGTTTTGACAGAATCCCGTCGGTAAAGCCAATAACGGCAACGTCGTTCGGAATACGAAGTCCTTTATTTTGAAGGTAACGCATACTCCGTACGGCGTAGATTTCATTTACGCATAAAACTGCGTCCATTTTCTGTGCATCAAAAAACAGTTTACTCTTTTCTTCATCTTCAAACTGGTAGGGCAAACATAGTACCAACTCTTTATTCTCTGGAAGGTTGTGATCTTTGAGGGCTTTGTAATACCCCTCGGCTCTTTTATCACTAACGTTGAGGTAACCCTCAGTAGTGATCAGCGCAATTCTTTTACGACCCTGTTTTATTAGTTTAGTTACAGCCAGGTAGGCAGCCTCTGTGTCGTTGATAACCACTTTGTCACATTCTATTTCATCGGTAATCCTATCGAACAAAACCAATGGAATACCCTGATCCGTCACTTCCTTTAAATGGTTGAAATCATTTTTTAACTGGGTTTCTGCTGATAGTGCCATGATAAACCCGTCTATACTGCCATTAGCCAATAATTCCATATTAATCACTTCCTTATCGAAAGATTCATCGCTAATACAGACTATGACATTATAGCCTTTATTATTGGCATACTTTTCAATTCCCCTAAATACGGTCGTAAAAAAATGATGAACAATATCCGGGATGATCACCCCTATATTTTTAGTCCTTTTATTTTTTAAACTGATGGCAATATTGTTGGGGCGATAATTATAGAGTTTGGCAAAAGCCTGGACTTTTTCCTTAGTATCCCTGCTTATCTCTACACTATTTTTTAAAGCTTTGGAGACAGTGGAAATTGAGACGTCTAATTCTCTGGCTATATCCTTTAGTGTAATCTTCTTTTTCAAATACCTTCAGCTTAAGTTATATCATCTAAAATGACCTTAACATAAAAGATGTTAAAGATATTTAAAAATTATCGTAAAGGAATCATCTTCAAAATGAAAGAAGTTTCTGTTTAACATCTTATAAAATGCCTGATTCCGGTTGATCATTTAAAAAAAATACTATATTTGTTCGAGTTTTATTAACATTTTCACCCCATATATACGGATTTGCAAATTTTCCATAGCAGGAATTGTGAGTCTGCTAATTTGTAAAAGTTATTAACACGAAACCGTTTTCGTAAGTTGATGGCCTTTTATATTTAAGAGTATTAACGATTATTTTATATATGTTTAACCCTTGGAATTAAATTAACTAAACTTAAAATTAACTATCTATGAAGATTACGCTACTCAAAAGCTTTTTACTGGTTGGAGCCATTTTTTGCTTCGGTCTGGTTGAGGCGCAAGAAGTATCAGGGACGGTTACAGATGCAAATGGTCCTTTGCCCGGGGCCAGTATTGTGGTGAAAGGAACCACCAATGGTACGCAAACCGACTTCGATGGTAACTATACTCTAAATAACGTGGATAGCAATGCTACCCTCGTTTTTAGTTATATTGGTTACAGTACACAGGAAATTGCAGTCAACGGGCGTTCTACAATTAATGTAGTATTAGAAGAAGATGCGCAAGCTCTGGATGAAGTTGTTATTATTGGTTACGGTACAACTACCGTAAAAGATGCAACTGGGTCCGTGACTGCCGTTACAGCTGAAGATTTTAACGGTGGGGTTATTGCCTCCCCTGAACAACTTATTCAGGGTAAGACTGCTGGTGTTAACATACAGCAAACCAGTGGGGAACCAGGTGCAGGTATTTCGGTCAACATTAGGGGTTCTAACTCCGTAAGGGGTAATAATAACCCGCTTTTTGTTGTTGATGGAATTCCATTATCAGGAGAAAACACCTCTCCAAGCGGAGATAACGGTTCCGGTAGCAATGACACTAAAAACCCGCTGAACTTCCTTAACCCAGCCGATATTGAAAGTATCAGTATCCTGAAAGATGCTTCTGCAACCGCGATCTATGGATCCAGAGGTGCAAATGGTGTTGTTATCATTACTACTAAAAGTGGTAAAGGTGCTTCAGGAGGAACATGGGAATTCTCTTCTAGTTTAAGTATTGCTACTCCAGCTAACGAATACGATCTGCTTAGTAGAGACGAGTTCTTGGATGCAGTTACCCAATTTGGCGGTAATGCTTCAGCAGTAGATTTTGGAGGCAATACAAACTGGCAGGATTTTATTACCAGAACCACTGCTTCTCAAAACCAAAATCTTTCTTATTCCAATAATTATGGAGGAGGAAATGTGCGTGCTACCTTCGGTTACAGCAAGCAGTTTGGTGTTGTTGAGAAAACAAGCCTGGAACGTATTACAGGAAGATTAAACTGGACACACAGGTTCCTGGACGACAAATTAATAGCGAATATTCAGACATCTGTCTCTCGGGTAAATGACGAAACGGCTCCATTGGCGGCAAGTGCAGGATTCCGAGGAGATATTTTGGGTGCTTCTTATTCAGCGAACCCAACCTGGCCTGCCAGTCCTGGATTTACAGATGGAGGAACTCAAATCCTTCCTGCTAACTACCTGGCGTTTTCACAAAATGAAACGCAAACGGACAGAGCACTGTTGAACGGTTCCTTAGAATATAAAATAACTCCCGAATTAACTGCCAAGGTAAATGTTGGTTACGATACCTCTGAAGGAGAAAACATTTCGGTGATTTCCGGTAATGTTCAGAACTTTACAGGTATTGAAGGACAAGGTGCAGGATCATTTAATAGACTTGAGAGAGAAAGCAAGCTTTTAGAAGCCACTTTGAATTGGAAAAAAGATTTTGAAAATTCCAATATTGATGTCCTTTTAGGGTATTCCTTCCAGGATTTTCGCACTAGTGGGCGAAACTCTGCTGCACGAGGATTCGCTACAACAGATCTTAATGCCATGAGTGCCGATCTTAAGGAAACAGTTAGTGGAGCTGCTAAAACAATTAGCGGACAATATCAACAGTATTATTTCGGTGTAAACACATCTTCATTGCTTGTAAACAGGTTGTTACCATCAGTTACCGCTGGAGAATCCGTACCTTTTGGATTTAACAAACTGGTACGAGCTATGGTTGCTGACACCTTTGATAATACAGATGAATTACAGTCTTATTTTGCAAGGATCAATTACTCCATAGCAGATAAATACTTGTTTACAGGTACTATTAGAGCTGATGGTTCTTCTAGGTTCGGTCCTGACAACCAATACGGTTACTTCCCATCCGGAGCATTTGCCTGGAAGATTAATGAGGAAGATTTCGTTGGAGAAAGTGTATCTACATTAAAATTAAGGTTAAGTGCTGGTATCACCGGTAACCAGGATGGACTTGGATATGGTAACTTTATTGCACGACAAAGATTCTCGGATCTTAATTTAAATTCTATTCAAAATGATTTAGTCGTTAATCAGAATGGTACAGTAATCGTTGCAACCGATGTTCCTGATTTGAAATGGGAGGAAACGCTGAACTTTAACGTTGGACTTGATTTCGGATTTGGTCTTGACAGGCTAAGTGGTAGTATCGATGTCTACAGAAGTGAAACTTCAGACGTTCTTTTAAGACTACCTCCGGCACAGCCAGCTCAGGATCCATTCCAGTTTGGTAACGTAGATGCTACTATCCTTAACCAGGGTATAGAATTTGCCCTTGCATACGATTTTATACAATCGGAAGATTTCAACTTCTCAGCTGCATTTAATGTCGCATATAACGAGAATGAGGTTCAGGATTTTGGAGGAGCTATCAATACAGGCGAGATTAACGGTCAGGGATTATCTGGTGCCTTTGCCCAGCGATTTGAGTCCGGTAGATCTTTATTTTCTTACTACATGGCAATCTTTGAAGGCTTTGACAGCGCCGGATTCCCAATCTACCGAGACGTAGACGGAAACGGAGTTGGGGATGCTATCGCAGATCAAACATTTGTGGGCGAAGACGCGTTACCAGATGTAACTGGTGGCCTTTCCCTGAACGCCAATTGGGGTAACTGGGATGCTTCTGCATACTTCTCTGGTCAGTTTGGATTCTCTGTATACAACAATACAGCAAACGGATTCTTCACTGCAGGTTCTATTAACAACGCAAGAAATGTGACGCAAAATGTAATTTCCGAAGGTGAAGCAGGAGGTGCTTCCGCTGATGTATCCACAAGATTCCTTGAAAAAGGTGATTTTGTAAGGCTTCAGAACGCAACCCTTGGGTACAATGTGCCTCTAAGTGATGACAGCTTCTTGAATAGCCTTAGGCTTTCGCTTACTGGTCAGAATTTATTCTTGATTACAGATTACAGCGGCCTTGATCCTGAAATCACGGTTGCGACTGGTGATCTTGGATCTGGAGTACCAACCAGAGGTATTGACTGGGCAGGTTTCCCTAACCCAAGGACTGTGACATTTGGAATTAATGCATCGTTTTAATTAAAAATTGTAAAATCATGAAAAGAAATCAATTTAAAATTCTCTTATTGACATTCTTGTCAGTCGTTGGACTAACATCCTGTACTGACTTGGAAATAGAGGAAACCGATTCTATACAAACAGAAGGTTTCCAAGGATTAGCAGATCCTTCTTCTACGGTCGATGAACTATACAACCGTTTAAACGGGCAGTATGGGGACCAGGCAGCTCGATTTGCTTTAACAGAAGTAACAACCGATGCATTCCTGGTACCCACTAGGGGAACTGACTGGGGAGATAACGGAAGGTGGAGAAACCTCCATACTCACGAATGGAATGCAGAAGCAGTTGATATCATTAACCCATTCAACGATTTCAACAGAAATCAGCTATTGGCATCACAGGTTTTGGATGCCCGTAGTAACCCAAGTGCTCAAAACGTTGGAGAAGCCAGTTTTATCCGTGCTTTCTCAATGTGGACTATTTTGGATTTCTTCGGACAAGTCCCTTTCAGAGATGTAACCTTACCTTCTTCCGCTTTACCTGAAGTTTTATCAGGACAAGCTGCGGTAGATTTTATTCTCGCTGATCTGGACGTGGCTATCGCTAACCTTGCCAGTTTACCTTCAGGTAGTGGTGCAGAAGCAACTTTCCGCGCAAGCAAGGAAGCTGCGAAGTATCTTAAAGCCAAAGTTCTTCTGAACAAATTTGTATACCTAGGTCAGTCAAACGCTGATGCAGGAGATATGTCTCAGGTAATTGCACTTATTGACGATATCACTGCACAGGGATATGGCCTTGAAGCCGGGTATTTCGATATCTTCAGAGAAGGTGCTGATAATGAAACAATCTGGTCACTTAAATCAGGTGTTGGTAACCGTATTTTTAACGGTCTTCACTACAACTCTACCGCTATCGGTGGTGGTGGTTGGAATGGTTTCAGTACACTAGCAGAATATTATGACCTTTTCGAAGGAGATCCTAACCAGAACCGTGTTGAGGTAGATCTTACCCCGCTTGATGGACAGGAAGAGAGAAGAGGTGGTGTTCCCCCAGCAGGGGCTCCTTTTACGGGTGCAGCCGGTACTACTGACAACGGTGGATTGGAAGATGGATCTAATGTAGGATTTGGATTCCTTGTCGGACAGCAGTATGCTCTTAATGGCTCGCCTCTTGAAGATAGAGCTGGTAACCCATTAACCTTCAAAAGAGACTTTGTAGATGGTACTGGAGCTTCTAGCTTAATCAATAACGATGAAACTACTGGTATCAGGGTAATGAAATACAACCCAAGGTATGGCGG
>CBDUAW010000005.1:0-19804 GCA_965365215.1 uncultured Eudoraea sp.
GGAATGAAACGCCCTTTTGATAGGTTTCGGCCGTAAAGCTTTGATAGGCGGCAGTGGGAATATTATGACGCATCATAAAAGCCTTGGCAAAAGCCTTGCTTCCTTCTAGCGTGGCCGCCTTCTTTCTGGGACCAATTACAGTGATTTCCTTTAAGTCAGGGTCATTTAAAAAGTAATCGTGAATACCATTTACCAATGGATCTTCCGGGCCTACTACCACTAATTGGATATTGTTATCAATTACAGTCGCTTTTATGGCCTGAAAATCATTAACCGAGATAGGTAAATTGGTGCCTAATTCCGCTGTGCCTGCATTCCCCGGTGCAATAAAAAGTTGGTTAAGATGCTTGCTTTGATTCAGTTTCCATGCCAGGGTGTGTTCCCTGCCTCCGGAACCTAGGATTAAAATATTCATGTAAATATCTTCAGTTATTATAAATTGAACTAGTTAATAAGACCATTCGAAAAGTTCCGATGAGTTTTAAGCAGCAGTTCTTCTTTCGGCAAGGATTTAAAATATTTAAAAACCATTTTTAACCCATCAGTTCGATCAACTTTTGGTTCCCAGTTCAAAATTTCCTTAGCTCTGGTAATATCTGGTTGCCTCTGCAAGGGGTCATCTTGAGGTAAGGGCTTAAAGATGATCTTTTGGTTAGTTCCTGTGAGATTGATAATTTCCTGGGCAAATTCGAGAATAGAAGTTTCATGTGGATTCCCAATATTGATCGGATACGTATAATCACTCATCAGCAATCTATATATCCCCTCTATCTGATCATCTATATAGCAGAATGAACGTGTTTGACTCCCGTCTCCAAAAACAGTTAAATCCTCACCTCTTAGGGCTTGTCCCATAAAAGCGGGAACTACTCTCCCATCATTCAATCGCATCCTGGAGCCGTAGGTGTTGAAAATCCTTACAATTCGCGTATCTACACCGTGAAACCTATGATAGGCCATAGTGCTAGACTCCATAAAGCGTTTAGCCTCATCATATACCCCTCTTGGCCCAACTGGACTTACATTTCCGTAGTAATCTTCATTCTGAGGATGCACAAGTGGATCTCCATACACTTCAGAAGTAGAGGCAACCAAGATTGTTGCATTTTTCTCTTTGGCAACACCTAACAAATTCAATGTGCCTAGTGAGCCTACTTTGAGGGTTTCAATGGGGATTTTCAAATAATCTATGGGGCTTGCAGGAGAGGCAAAGTGGAGTATATAATCCAATTTCCCAGGGACATGCACAAATTTCGTTACATCATGGTGGTAAAACTCAAAATGTTCGAGGGGGAAGAGGTGTTCAATATTCCGTAGATCTCCAGTAATCAGATTATCCATGGCAATGACATGATATCCCTCCTTGATAAAACGGTCACATAAATGTGATCCTAAAAACCCGGCTGCGCCAGTAATGAGTACTCTTTTCAATTTGTTTCTTAGTTTATTCTTTAATTTTCTTATGTATAGAAAATATGACCCAACTTAAAATTATCAATTTAGTATGCCTTTTCATCACCCTGAAAAATAGTCAATATGGTTTGGATAATGATTTTTAAATCCAAGAAAAAGGACCAATTTTCAAGATAAAAGATATCAAATTTAATACGATTCTGAATATCGCTATCCTTCTCAATTTCGCCTCTATATCCCCGTACCTGAGCCAACCCAGTGATACCGGGTTTTACAAAATGACGTACCATATATTTGTCTACCTTATTTGCATATTCGTCCGTATGTTTTACCATATGTGGTCTTGGTCCAACAACAGACATATTTCCGAACAAAACATTATAAAATTGTGGTAGTTCATCTATACTTGTTTTGCGAATGAATTTACCAATTGTTGTTACCCTCATATCGCCTTTACTTGCTTGCTTGGTGTCCGCATCTTTATTCATTGCCATAGAGCGGAATTTGTAGCAATAAAATTCTTTATTGTCCAGCCCTGATCTTCTTTGAATGAAAAACAACGGTCCTTTTGATTCCAGACTAATCAGTAATGCTAATATGGGACCTATCCATATCAACAGTCCGAAGATTACAATTAGGCTAAATACTATATCAAAAGTTCTTTTAAGTAGAGCATTTATGGGCTTGTGCAGGGGAATATCCCTAAGAGATAGTATCGGAAGATAATCGTAGTATTCAAATTTTAATTTTTTAGTATAGATATTTTTATTATCAGGCAGAAACTTCAAGGTTTTAAGGTTATTGTCGGCAAAATTGATGATCTCAGTGATTTCCTCATTATTTAATTCAGATACCGAGCAATATATTTCATCTATATTATTGTCAACAATATATTTGAAACACTTGTATATGTTAAAGACATCCTCTTTTGGGCAGAACTGCCTTTTAAAATTATAACCATATTCCGCCCTTTCCTTAAAAACGTTGATAAGCTGTTCTGTTTTCCTATTTTTACCAATTACTACTACATTTCGAAGGTTACCTTTTACCTTTTCTCTGTAATTCATAAGCAGGTAATAATTAATAAATTTTAGTGTTGAGCTGGTTAGAAAAACCAATATGGCATATTGAGCCAACGCCAATCGGCTCATGTTTGGCTGCTTAAAAAACCCGATAAAGGCATATAGAATTAAAAAATAGAAAAAAAACTGGCGCGCCAGTAATTTAAGAATGTGAGTTACCTTAGAGTACCGGTATATTGTATAAAACTTAATAGATATAGCAATGATAATCCAGCCGAGAGAGATATAGAGGTGAAAAAGGAAAACCACCTCCAGGTTTATCGGTAACAATAGTATAAACAGATTAATAACCAGTAGATCAATAATTATGGATACCGGATTGATTATTTCTGAATATTCCTTTTTTCTAAATATCATTTTTAAACCAGAAACTCTTTCAATTTATTGCCAAATTCATCAATTGACACTTTGTAAAGACCGAATATTACACCTACTTATAACTTGTTCAAAAAATCGGATACGTTCCTGCTCTTTTATAGCCGAGTTAATGTGGCGTATCTGTTCTTTTGAAACGATACAACGGCTGAGCTCCATAATAATTTCTCGAATTTCATCTGTTTCAAGGAAATTGCCATTATTATCTGTGACTTTCCTAAAGAACTCCGAATTCATAAAATCGACATCCCAATGACCTGCAATAACTGGCAATCCATAGCCTAAATATTCTCGAACCTTTAATGTACTGTCTATAGATTTACCAACTAAATGGTTGCTAAAGGACCCTATCCCAATATGGTTGCGTGCGTACATTTCAGATAATTCGGAACTGTCAACCCAGCCATGAAAAATAACATTTGAGGGTGCTTCAGGGTAGGATTCTTTTTTACTCCCAACGACATTAAAGATAAACTCCGGAAGTAGTTTTGCCAAATCAAAAACTCTTTTAAGGCCATGCCATTCCATATTGCTAGAACCTACAAAAATCAACTCTGTCCTATTTGGCTTAGTTATCTTAATACGTTGAATGCGATCTAAATCTATCCCATTTGACACAACCTGTGCCTCCATATAAGAATATTTCACATAATGTTTAAGGATATCAGGAGTCACTGCAACTAACCCATCCGTATGTCTGAGGATTTTTTCCCTTCCAAACATATATACTTTACGTTTTAATATTGAATAAAAGGTTACTTCAACAAAATCTACTGAGTTAAGCTCTAAAACTACCCTATGTGATTTCAAAATTGAAGTCAGTCCAGGATACCATGTATTTTGCCTTAGATAAAGAATATCGGGTTCTAATCGTGCAAGTTTCTTCTCGAGGCGCTTAGCATAAAGTACTTTGTTTAGATAGTTCTTAGTAAATCCGGATGGAAGAGACTTAACAAATTCAGATGCCATAAGGGATCCTTCAATATAGAGGTTCTTTTTGCCACCTTCCTTAGGCCAGTTTAACAGAACATGAACTTTATGTCCCAGCTTTCGCCAATAACTGACCTGGTCATTAACTTTTTTAATGATCCCTGAATTCTCAGTTGGGTTAACTTCAAGTAGATACGCAATAACCATAATAAACTACTGAAAAAGTATTTGTTCTACTTCGTCCCACATTCGGGCGTTGGCATCCTTCATAAGCACATTCTTGTTGGCAATTATTTTTGTTTTTTCCTCAAGGTGCCCTGCCGACCAGAAAAGATTAAGGATAGTCTCAAAACGTTCATCTTCTGGTTTGGCAAAGGTGAGATCTGGGATTCCATATTCTTCAAATAGCATATTGTATTTATGAGACCACCCGAGAGAAAGACACGGGACATCCTGGGACAATGCTGACACCAGTGCATGAAATCTGGAGCCTACTAGTGTTCGAGCCTGACCGAGGTATCCTTTAAGAGTAATTGGGTCTGCTTCGAAAAATACTTCAACTCTTTCTTCATCCAAGAAATTGGTTTTTAACTCATAGCCCAAATCCACATCCCCTTTACCGTTATCATGGATTACAATATATATCTTGTCCTCTGTATGCAGAAGCATTGCGCCAATTGCGCGAATAAGGTAGTCAAAATACTTTCCTTCAGGCCAGAATTCACGACCTTGATCCAGCATACGTTCGTTTGGAACGATGCAAGAATATGAAGTTTCAGAAATCTCTATTTTTTCAGGCTGCAGACCGATCGTAATATCTGGAAATCTTCGAATTTTTGGGCTATCTTTTAATTCCTTGAGCATTTGTTCAGATTCGGAGTCCCTTGCAATTATGAGGTCTGCTCCATCGATTGTATTTACCATCTCACGTTGGATTTTCTTTCCGGAAAATGGACCAAAGGCTTGTGACAGAAATACATATTTTGTCTTCCTTCGATTAAAGTACCTGAGAAGTTTGTTAACATTTATTACCGCCTGCTTACCCCATTGGTCGCTATACGCGAACCCCGAGATATCGAGTACTGCATCAATTTTTGAAAGTGGCAGAACGCCACGGTACTCCGGTTTATACAGGCGTATTAGCCTCCCAAAATGGAAAAAAACATCAAAACTTCGATATGCCGTAACATGTTTGAGCGGAAAATCGATCCTTTCGAAACCTACATCTCTAATTTGCTCCGCTGTTCCCGCACAAGGACTCAAAAACAAACGAACATCCTCGTTGTTCTTGAAATAATCACAAACTGTTGCCATCATAAGATGAGCCCCTTTATTGTAGAAATGGGCTCCTACTACCAGTATATTCATACGAATAATCTAAGGTTTATTATACGATCTCACTTCGTCCAAGTCCTTTTTTTCGGAGAATGGAACAAGTGCTTGTTTATCCGGATATCCACAGCTAATGAGCATAATAGGACGCTCGTGTAATCCAATATCCAATATGGTTCTAATTTTTTTCTCAAACTCCCCTACATCTGGCCAGTTAATCGGACAAGAACTCAGGCCAAGGGTTTCAAGTGCAAGCATAAAGCTCATAGCAGCCAACGAAGCGTCAATATATACAACATGTCTGTCCCTTTCGTTAAAATACGCATCAAGCATCCCAGTCAGGACAATAATACATGGAAAATTCTCATTGAACCCTCGCGTTCCCCATGTAATATTGCTAACCTTTTGCACCCATTTCGGGTCGTTGTAAACCCGGAATTCAAAAGGCTGACGATTACAGGCCGAAGGAGATAGAGAAGCTGCTCTAATAGCCTTGTCTATTAGTTCAATAGGCACTGGCCTATCCTCATACCAGCGAACTGCACGCCGAAGCTTAGTTAAATTCAGAAATGATTCATAAGAAACCTCAAGAAGGTCAAAATTGCGTGCATAAGGTATGGATCTGATCTCTTCCTGCTCTGAACGAGAAATTGGACTAAAAGTTTGTAAAGCTTTTTTGACTATATAATTTTCGGTATCAACAGCTTTGAAATAGTCCAGAAGAACATCCTTGTACCATTTAAGATTCGCTTGGCTCACAGGGAACTGATCGAGGTTTTGTGTAACTAGGAGATAGGCCTTCACCGTTTCTTCAATGTACTCCAAAGCAAACACTCGACGACGGTTTTTCATAATCAACCCTTTTTCCAACCGGTGTATATTCCTTCTCAAAAGGTAATTTGCGTCATTTTTGACGATCACCCTATCATAATATCGCAATCGGCCCTTCAAAACTGCCTGATGTTCTCTTCTGAATGCTCCCGAAAAAAGCAAATAGTACAAACCGCTGGTGAATTCATTACTTGCAAAAATCCTCAACCATATGATCCTTGTTTTATTAAAAAGTGGTTTGAATTTTTGAATCATTTCAGAAAGGGTTTAATTGGAAAGGCTAATGTTCGCACAAAAATCCGAAAAATATCCTTAGTATCCTTGAAAAGCCCCAAAACAAGTATGGCACCTATAAAATAGGAGGCTAAAGTAGCAATTGCCGCTCCTATTCCTCCCCAAAGCGGAATTAACCAAAAGTTCAAACCCACGTTAGCAATTGCACCAGACACCTGTGAAATGAGTGAAAAACGAAATTTCTCTTCTACAATCAACCATTTGCTTAGTATTGTCCTCAGAAAAATGAAAATACCAGCCCAAATATGTAATTGTAATATGATTATAGACGGAGTATACGCAATCCCGTACAACATAGTTATAATCATTGGAGCTGAAAATGTCACTATCAATGCCAAAGACGCGGCGCAAATAAAATAGAAATCTGAGAGTTGTTGAAGTCGTTTCATATACAGGACTACCGATTTTTTCTTGGCGGAAAGTATTGCAGGAAACAATGCGTTGGAAATTATAAGTGGCACAAAATACCAAGCTTCAGAAAGTTTTACTGCTGCAGAATAATACCCCAACTCTGCGTCAGAAACCATTGTGCCAAGCATTACCTGATCAATTTTGAGATATACAACAGCTGACATACTGGAAAATATAAGCAACCAAGATTTCGATAGCAAGCCCAACGAAACCGATTTGTCAAAGCGCCAATTCAACAGAGGTTCTTTGTCTCTGAGATATGCCGCCAAAAGGCCAATAGCTATCAGGAAAGCTTCAACGCTATAAAGGATAGCAAATACATAAACTTCTGCATCGCGCAGTATAAAATAGACTTTCAGTGCGCTTGAAAGGACAAAAAATATTGTTTTGAAAATAGTCGCCCACTTTGGTTTAACCTGAGATTCATACCAACTTTCAATCACAAGAAATCCCTGAAAAAGTATTGAGACACAGGCAAAGACAATTATGTTTTTTTCATATTCCGGAACTATATGTCCCTGAAACACCACAAAAAGCAGAATTGCAAAAATCAATACAGATGCACCTGTCTTCATTATAAATGCAGTGCCCATTATGGTTGCCTTTTGATCGGGGTGATCATAAAGCTCTTTAACAAGAATTCCATGGAGTCCAAGATTCACAAGGGGAAGTAAAATTGCGCTTAAAGCAATGGCAAGAGAAAGAGTTCCAAAATCAGATGGCCCTAATTGTCTGGCCATCCAAATACCAACCACTATGTTTATTGCCAGGCGAATAACTTTTTCGATGAGCATCCATAATGTCCCTTTGGAATATCTCGAAAATTGTTCATCAGAAAACTTGAAAAGACGCTTAAACAGGCTTATCACTGGATAGAAAATATGAGCAAAAATATAGAAAACCAAGTTATTGCAACTCAAAAGCACCCAGTAATATTGAATGCAAAATACAACTTAACCTTTTTGTCTCTTCCGCCAGAGTCCTGGAGACTTCCTAATCCGAAGTAAATAAGCCCATTTCCATTTCCAAAAGAACTTCAAGATACTTCCTACATTCCAGTAATTGTATTTGCTAAATATTTTCCTGGAACTCGATTCATTAAGAGCATGATAGACAAAGGATTGGTCTGTACCAATAACACGCTTTCCCCTTTGATGGGTCTCAAAACAAATATCAATATCTTCGCAGTACAGGCGATATCGTTCGTCCAACAGACATTGACCCTCCTTGATTAGTTCCGCAGATATCAACATACACGCCCCTAGACACCAATCAATATCTGGGCCTGACATTTGATTTTCCTCCTTTGCCTTCAGAAAGCCCAATCGTTTCCTCAAAACAGTGATCGGACCAGGAAAATACTTCCAGGTAACCTGAAGCGTTTCATCAGGATATTTAACAAGTGGTGCTACTATTCCACATTTCTCAAAGCTCTCCATCTGCTTTTCAAGTGTGCTAAGAAAATCATTATTAAAATAGGTGTCAGGATTTAGCAGTAAATAATAAGGGGTATTCAGGTTAAAATGGCGTATTAGGTCATTGTTGTTTTTGGAAAACCCTTCCAAAACCTCCTTTCGCAAAACCTGATTGGAATATCTACTTTTCTTTAAGATTTTATATGTATCGTCTGTGGAAGCGGCATCGCAGAAATAGGTATGAGAATACCCAAATAGCTCCAGACTATCCAGAAGCTTCATGATTTCTTTCCCATGATTGTGAGTCACCACAAGTATACTTGTTTTTACTTTCATTTAGCTACTTTCAATTATTTGTTTTAGTTGAAATACATACTTGTCAAAAGAAAACATTTTCTCGTAATAGGCTCTGCATAAATATTTTAATCGCAATCGTTCTGCTAATTCCATTGATGTTAAATCTAATAACGCGGGAATTCTGCCCTCTTCAGTTAGCAGGAAAGCACATCCCGCATCTATAAGTGGTCGTGCGACAACCTGACTGGTTGTAAGTATGGGGAGGCCGTGCATAAGTGCCTCAATATAAACAAGAGGTGATACTTCATACCCAGGATCACTGAGTAAAAGCAAAAAATCTGAAGTCAAAAACAATTCTTTTTTGATATCAAGATCAGAGACAGGTCCAAGGTAATCGACATAGTCGTTTTCCCTACATACTTCATCAAGTATGGCCGCGGAAGCCGAATCCAGAATACCGCCACCAATTTTGAGGTGCAAATCCAGTCCCAATTCTTTAAAAGTTTTGGATAATTCTAACAATCGAGGCGTTCCTTTTTCTAAGGAAAGGTTAGAAAGAAAAAGAAAAACCGGCGAGCTCATTACTCCGCCTTTTAATTCACGAACACCTTCCGGATTAAGATCAGGAAGGGCATTGGGCACCAAAAAACTCTGGAGGCCTTTCTGGTCCAATTTTGTTTGCTGTTCTCGATTAATCACAATAATATTAACCGATTGAAATAATCTTTTATTGCGGGCATTGATTTTAAGATCAAGGTCATTTGCATGAATATGAATAGTAGTTCGAGCCCTTTTCATAATACAAATGCGGAGTAGAAGAATATCCCGATAGTAAGCAAATCCCTTTGGAGTAAAATTGAGATACACAATCTCGTTAGATCTGATCTTCAGAAACTCTATGATTATGTTAAATGTATTAACTAATTTCCACAGACTGAACTTTCCATAGCTGCTGAACTTCCGTGCCTGAGATAAATCAATTGTCCTAAGACTATACCAATCATTTTCACAAAAAGTTTCATAAATGCTACGCGAAATAATCTTCACCCCATTGGTAGGGCCCTTGAGAGGAAAACAAAAATTTATCCTTGGAGGAGTCATGACTTAGAAATCTTCATTCGACAATAATGTGAAAGAGGTATAAAAAAACAGACAAATACGATTCCCTTATTCAATTCGAAGATGGTTTCTGTAAAGCAGAATCCTACTAGCACAATAACAAGGAAAGTACCAATAATATTTCGGTGGCGGGTGAAATCAAATAAGAAATGTCCAAGGAAAGGAACAAAGCAATTGCCTAAGATAATGCCATATTTCAAGATATCAGATAAAAACTGATTGTGAGGATTAAAACTTTTACCTTGTCGCATCATATAAAGCAAGGGTCCTATACCTTCAGATTTATATCTGGTATTTAAGGCTTCCTGGACAGCTGTAGAAGAACCATATCCTGTTAAAATTCGCTCTTGAACTAGTTCACTGCTTTCTTTCCAAATAATAGTACGAATACCCCTACCACCCCATACTTCACTAACATCATATTGATTCTCATAATTGATCATTTCCTTGAAACGTTCACGAACTGGTTTTAACCAAAAAGTATTGCCAATCAAAACCATCACTCCAATAAAAAACAACAATTTGCGGCGTAAAGTCAATCCTGAACCATACCAAATAAATATTACTATGCTGCCAAACAATAAAAGTAGAGCAATCCGAGAATTTAATAGCAAAAGATATACGATTGTAATCGCGCTAGCCGTCAAGAGCAACCTTTTATACCAACCAAAGTGTAAACGCCGGAATTCCAGGACAGGATAAATCAAAGAAAATAATAAGTATAAACTTAAATATGTAGCATGAAAACCAACATTCATTGATAGATCGTGATTGGCCAGAACACGTAAATCTGGTAAGTCCATAAAACTATACAATGATAATAACAAAGCCAGGGAAACCATACAGAAGCCTGTCCAGAAATAAATTTGTAAAACCCGCCGAATAGTAAGAATACTAGGGCGTATCAATCCAAAAAAGCCTGGAATCAAAAGTAATGACGCTTTTTTCTCTAAATCCGTCCAAACGTAGCTTTTAGGTTGATCATATAAATACCCAACAAAAATTAATCCGTATAGCAAGGCAAAAGGTATTATCAGAAAGAGCGTAGTTTTTTGAAACCGAATTCTCTTTACCAACACCCCATAAAGTAGATAAAAGCATGCTATTCCTGTAACTATATTGGTTACCATCATTGGGAAATAGAGCGATACTGTAAGTGCGTATGTTATCCAAATACCTATTTTTGCAAAACTCCCTTTAAGTCCCATCATTTTATATCTATTTGAGGCTTTGAAGAACTTTTTTTGATGTCCTGTAGAACGAGCAATTCAAAAACTACTATAACTGAGAAATATTCGTACCAGTAGTCCAGAACAAAATAACCAAGCAATACAATGGTCAGGAATTTTGCATAATACAGCCGTTTCCAATTATTAATAATAAGTCCAAAGTAAAGTATAAAATAGCCTACAATTCCTATCAATCCATACTCCCCCAGAATTTTGTTATAGAATGAGAAAGGCTGATTTGCTGTGTTATTTCGATTGTCCCATGGGTTGTTAAAGTCATAAGTCCAAAGACCGTAATGATTTTTAGAGAAATCTTCGGAAATATGAACCCATGCTTTGGGAAACCATTCTACATAATCTCCTGAGACAATAAACGCAATGCGCGAGGAAAAGTTTCCTCCTCCCGCCCCAAAAAGGAACTGCCAGAAAGATTCTGTAGCGTGGGATAAGGTTTGCCAAAAGGAAATCATTTTAAACGGAAGTGTTTCAATATCATTTTCAACAATTCTGTTAATGTACCCCATCGCATATTTGTAATTGCCAGGAGAAGTAGCTATGAACAAAAAGAGAATCAAAGCTGATGAAAAAACAAAATACAATTTATATTTCAGCTTAAAATTTGAAAAGAACAGCAAGCCCAGAAGTACGCATCCCAAAAATAATACGGTACCACTCATATAAGCTGCCAACAACGAACATACAAGAGCTGTAGCACTAAGAACTTTCTCTCTACTCATTATATAGTGTAAAAAAAAGAAAGACATTATAATCATGCTTTCTGAAGAATTACTAAAAACAGAGTGCATACGATCTCCTGCAGCTTGAGTTGCGCTATAAGGGTTAAGCGTTCTCAATTGCCAAGCCGCTTCAATATATTGAAAGGCTACCACCCCAACACAAATTATGAAAAGTACATTAATCGTCCTGCGAACAGTTAGCGGGGAGGTATCTAACACAAAACAATTGAGATAATTTGTAATTAGAAATGAAATAGTCCAAAAAAAGAGTACCAAAAGGTATGGAATAAAATATCCGGTACCTTCTACCAAAAGGACAAAAAATCCGACGACTAAGTGATATCCCAATATGAAAACATAAAACGGAGCAAAACCACGAAGATCTCCAATAATTTTGGGTCTATGTATCAGAGCAACAATAATTCCCAGGATTTTCAATGGTAGGGCACCTTGAATTATGAGGAGGACTCCTATAAGAAAGTATACATTTAAATGCTGCACTATAAATTTGGTGTCTTCCTTCATTTCTGAGTTGATGTGGCAGGGCTAATTAACATTTTCCGATGTATTTACCAGTCTGTCCAGGCAATGATATAAACTTTTTTTCCATGGTTGGAAATATCGCTGAGGGATGTTTTCGCTTCTCAGAACTGAATATGCCGGCCGGGTTGCCTTAGCACCGAATTCTATCGATGTAATTGCACAAATCTTTATTTTTTTTCCAAGATATTCAAAAATCTCACAAGCGAAATCGTACCAACTTATTTCCCCAATATTACTGTAATGATATATCCCAGACTTCCAGGATTTCTCCATAATCAGAATCAGTAGGAAATCTGCAAGATCCCCCGCGTAAGTGGGTGAACCGATTTGGTCTTTAACTACCGACAGTTCGGGATATTTTCCAAGCCGAATCATTGTCTTAACAAAATTAGAGCCATATTCTGAATATAGCCAGGAGGTGCGCACCACAAAATAGTATGGAAGCTGCTCTGTAATTATTTGTTCGGCAATAAGTTTGCTGCGTCCATACACACTGAGAGGATTTGGTATATCCCTTTCAATGTAGGGTAGAGTCTTAAGACCATCAAAGACAAAATCGGTTGAGATCTGGATTAATCTACATTTGGTTTCAAGGCATGCCTCAACTAGGTTTCTCACTCCATCTGCGTTTATTTGCATACACTTTTCGGGTTCAACCTCTGCCTGGTCTACATTTGTATATGCGGCACAATTAATGCAAAAAGAAGGCTTCAATTGATTAAAAACCGAGCTAACCTGGTCTACATTTGTAATGTCAAGCTCAGTTAAATCTAAAAACTGAAAATCGTATCCAGAAACTGTTATTGCCCGCTCTTGAATACATTTTCCAAGTTGTCCCTCTCCTCCAGTTATAAGGACCGTAATCATAAACTAGCTTCTTTAAAAAACGGCAGGGCTCCATCCTTTTGGGAAATCTGAATTAGTTCTGGTTGAATTTTCCAATCAATATTTAAATCGGGATCCTTATACATTATTCCTCCTTCAGCTTGTACATTATAATAATTATCGCATTTATAGAAGAATTCAGCAGTATCGGATAAAACAGAATATCCGTGAGCGAAGCCTCTAGGAATAAATAGCTGTTTTTTGTTTTCGGCACTTAATTCAACTGCTATATGTTTGCCGAAAGAAGGAGATTCTTTCCTTAAATCAACGGCAACATCTAATACAGTTCCTTGTAAAACTCGTACCAGTTTAGCTTGAGCATATATGCCCTTTTGATAATGCAGGGCACGGATTACCCCTTTTCGGGAAAACGCCTGATTATCCTGCACAAATCGAATTTCCTGATTAATTAGCTGATTAAATTTTTTCTCGTTGAAACTCTCATAAAAGTAACCTCTCTCATCTTCATAAAGGGTTGGTTCAAGAATAAAACATCCCTTTAACTTAGTTTCTTTAACCTCCATTAAAAACTATTTAATATTGCCAGAAGCGTTTTGCCATAGCCGCTTTTTAGTAAGGGTTCTGCCAAAATTTTAAATTGATCTTCATCAATATACCCCATTTCATAAGCTGCGGCCTCAATTGCTCCAATTTTTAATCCCTGGCGTTCTTCAATAACCTCCACAAATTGAGAAGCCTGCATTAATGATTGAAAAGTCCCTGTGTCTAACCAAGCCGTACCTCTGTCTAAAATACTGACATGTAATTTGTCTTTTTTCAAATACTCCTTATTAACATCGGTAATTTCCAATTCCCCTCTCGTACTTGGTTTAATATTTCTTGCAATATTTACAACCTCATTGTCATAAAAGTATATCCCTGGGACAGCATAATTGGATTTTGGTTGTGACGGTTTCTCCTCTATGCTTATAACTTTCCCATCCTCATTAAAAGAAACCACACCATATCGTTCAGGGTCATTCACCCGATAGGCATAGATTATTCCCCCGGTAGGATCGTTGTTAGCTTGAAGGAGCTTTGACAATCCCGTTCCGTAAAAGATGTTATCTCCAAGGATTAGCGCAACTTTATCTGAACCGATAAAATCTGCTCCTATAAGAAAGGCTTCTGCCAATCCCTTTGGAGCCTCCTGGACAGCATATTGAAATTTGCATCCGTATTTTTTTCCATCCCCAAGGAGGTGCCGAAATAGTGGTAAGTCTTTGGGAGTAGAAATAATTAGTATTTCCTGAATGCCTGCATACATTAGGGTAGATAACGGGTAGTATATCATGGGTTTGTCGTATACCGGCATTAACTGTTTACTAACCGATAAGGTAATGGGATGCAATCTTGTTCCCGAGCCTCCTGCAAGTATAATTCCTTTCATTAAATCAGTGATTATTTTTTTGTGTTGGATGTACCATACATTTTGTGGTAATATGTTTTGTATTCCCCAGAAGTAACATGCTTAAGCCAATCCCCATTATTTAAGTACCAATCAATGGTTTTGTCCAGACCTTCTTCAAAGGTTACCGAAGGTTTCCAACCGAGTTTTTGATTTATTTTGGTGGCGTCAATAGCGTAGCGCAGGTCATGTCCTGGCCTGTCTTTAACATAGGTAATCAAAGATTCCGAACTTCCGGCATCTCTCCCTAATTTGCTATCCATCAGTTTGCACAAGAGTTTAACCAAATCAATGTTTTGCCATTCGTTAAAGCCTCCAATATTATACGTTTCATGATTTTTACCTTTGTGAAAGACCAGGTCAATTGCATTGGCATGATCAATAACATACAACCAATCACGGGTGTACTTTCCATCGCCATATACCGGTAATGGCTTATTTACAATAATATTATTGATAAAAAGAGGGATTAACTTTTCTGGGAAATGATTAGGCCCGTAATTGTTGGAACAATTGCTGATTACATACGGTAAGCCATATGTTTCTCCGTATGCTCTAACAAAATGATCCGAACTGGCTTTTGAAGCGGAGTATGGTGAATTTGGTTTATAAGGAGTTGTTTCCGAAAACAATCCTTTTTTCCCTAATGAGCCATAAACTTCATCTGTACTTATATGATAGAATCTCTTTTGATTTAAATTACTTCCCCATGCTGAAACGGCGGCATTTAGCAAATTCACCGTCCCGATGACATTTGTTTTTACGAAGGCCATAGGATCTGAAATAGAGCGATCCACATGCGATTCTGCCGCAAGGTGAATAATCCCATCAAAATTATATTTATTAAAAATTTCCTTGATAAACCTATCATCCACAATATCACCCCTAATGAAGGTGTAATTAGGATAGTTCTCAATGTCTTTTAAGTTTTCCAAATTTCCAGCATAAGTAAGCGCATCTAGGTTAAATATGTTATAATCCGGATAGGATTTTACAAATTTTCGTACTACATGAGAGCCGATAAATCCTGCTCCACCTGTTATTAAAATATTCACTACTATACAATTTTCATTTATAGATATTATCCTTGGTTTTTTGTGCTTCCCTGTTCAGGCTTAATCCAAAAAAGTTGATCATTTTCGTATCTCAACTGCTTTTTTATTCAAATATTTTATGATAGAAATTAAAAAGAATATGGAAATAAGGATAATGGGTATTCGAATAATATTTTTGGCAAATAAGGGTTTTTGAACTTGATGAGACATACCAAAATTTATAATACTTATCGCTTCTTTTCTTTTCACTAATTCAAGTCTTTTACTTTCGATATCCTGGATGAGGTCATTCTTTAGTGAAAAAAGTCCAGTGATGTTTAACTTTTCTTCATTGTTTAATACAATTTTTCCATCTCCCAATTGATTATTCGGTTCAGCCATTTTTTCAGTGTATTTGGCAATTAGATCATCTATCTGACCCACTAGGATTTCGTTCTTTTCAATTCTTTCTTTTGCATTTTCCTGATAAACTGAAACTAAGTCATTATAATATTTATTTGAGTTGATATAACTCACCAATTTCTTTGTACAATCCTGTCCTCTTAAGGCATCTTTATAATAGAATGTGATACGATGGTTTAATGAGCCCTTTTCCAAAATTTCTGCTCTAAGGACATCCGACACCACACCGCTATTCTGAAATTTTTCAAGTATCTTAAGGTATTCTAGATCTGCACCATCATTTGTTTTATTTCCTACAGGTTCAATTGTTACTAAAAAGCCTTTGATACTTTCAGGCTCAATTCCCATGTTCTTAAAAAATGCACTGTCTTTTGCCTGAATATTGGACTGGATCTCATTTACCACGTCATAGAGGTAGTTTTTGCTTTCTAAATTTGGTTTAACAATGACCTCCGTTTTAAGCTGTTTAGGGAAAAATTGATTTAGTCCTATTGCGATGCCCAGACCTACAACCCCCAAAACTATTAACCAAATCATATTGCGCTTTAGGTATAAAAATAGTTTCAGAAAAGCTTCAAATATTTTTTTGAAACCAGTTCCTATCATTACAAACAATTGCCCCAAATCAATTTCTTCGTTTTTTATAGTATTTGTTACAGGCTGCTTATCTTCCATATGTTTAGTTGTGATTGAATATTTGTTTTAAAATCTTATCCGTGATGAGATAGGTTGGCTTTACCCCTGTAGTTCCCAAGCCTCCCGAGGCAAGGGTACTACCAGATTTTAGTGGGTTATCTGAGGCATAGTAGGCATATCTTACCTTCACGTCTTCCCGTATACTCTTTCGGATCTTGGAAGCGGACTGGATAGCTTTCTGGTAATGGGCTCCCTCCATTTCTAATCCGATTACGCCCCAGGTAGAGTCGTGAAAAAACTTAAGGATGTCCCTATTCTGAAGGGAAGTCCCTAAAACGGTTACCATGGTTCCTTCTTGAACTTTTAAGCCATTGTTTTCAAAATCCGAAGTGCTGAATTCATTATTAAAAGGATAATTATCCGCTGTTCCTTCAAACATATGGGCCGTAGGAATCATCAAATCTCCCTTGCCACCTTCTAAAATTCCTGCTTTTCCCATAATTGAAATAGAAGCTACATCGAGATAAACCGGCTCTTTGCCTGACTGCCTGAAGGGTTTCAACAATTCGTCAATGGTTTCATAAGCCTGTTCCCCAAAGGCATAATCCATAACAAATATAATGGGTTTTTCATCTTTGGGCAGTTCTTCGGGAACTTCATAGCAACAGGCATCCTTTCCAAGTTTGGCCATGTCGAATATTTGAACGTCAATATTAGTCCCGGATACATCATCAATTTGAATCATGCCGTTCTTCTTTGCCACAGCACTTACTTTTTTCCTCAGGGCTTCATTTTCTTCCAGACTTAATTTTTCGTAAATCTCGAGCGAACCATTTCCCGGAAATTCCTTTGCCAGGGCCTTTTTGGCATATAGCGAGTTCATTACACTGTGCATATTGGCACTTATAATATGTACCGGTCTCGTTAGCAAACCGTGCTCGTGCATTGTTTTCTTTACCGTTTGTGCCCATTGCTCCCCGTGGATATGATGCCCTAATCTTTCCCTGAGCAAGGCGCTAAAAGTTATGGTTCTCTTTTCACCCCCTGACTCCTCCTCGATGGCCAATTTCCCCAACCAATAAATGATTTTTAGAAAACGTTCCGGGTCTTTTTTGGTAGCCAGTTTTTTGTAGATGGCCATGACCTCCAGGAATGACCTTCCTAATATATTGGCCGTATGGATCAGGGCAACTTCCTTTTCCGCTTGCGAAAGTTTAGCCTTTTTTACCGCTGCTTCAAGCTTTTTCCAATCGCGAATGGTTTCCTCGGTTTCTTCTATCAATACCCGCTTGGCTATTTTCTCGGATTCGATATACAGGAAGGTAAGATGAGTAAGTATATCGTAAATATCCGAACGCCCCCTGGTGATTTCAATATTCATTTGCTCGTCATCAATACGATAACAGTTTCGCCTTCTTTTGGGAGGAATGATTGCTTTAAAATGAGATTTCGTATATCCTTCATCAGAAGTGAGATTGATATATCTGCACTGATGTATTCCTTCCGGCAATCGTTCTAAGACGTAGATAAGGCCGTTCAGTTCCGCTTTTTCTTCTGCAATAGACCCATATATTTCGGGCCTTAGCAATAGCAGGGCATTTTTAAGGGATTCCCCCGATACGCCTGTAGGTTTATAGAATCCCCTATTGAAAAGATGCCTCATGGTAACATACAAGCGCTCAATAGCGTTTGTGGATTCCTGGGCTCTTGTAGTTTCCTTGATACTGTTCATTAATAATGCACAATTTGGTGCAAATTTATGAAATTGAGCAATGCGCAGTTCGCAAAGCCCTTTTTAAAAAATATTTAAAACTAAGGAGTCCTTAAATACGGTAAGCGAGCAGACGATCTGCCACCGTTCGGTCATTCGATAGACGTTGCACCTTATTCTGCCCTCCCAGTTTGCCCTGCGATTTCATATACTCCTGAAAGCCTCCCGGTTTTATGGGGGTAATTTTTAGTGTTTGAAGAATCTTACCCTCTATCAGATCAAAATAGTAGCTGTTTTGTTCTTGTAAGGAGTTGTCAAGAACCTGGGTAAAGCTATTTAAGTTAGCTGGTACCTTTTCAAATTCCACAAGCCATTCATGGTAAGGCAATTCTTCCTCTGTTTCTACCACAGGGGCCACTGTAAATTCGTTAACGCGGGCATTCGTAGCCTGAATGGCCTTTTGCATGGCCTCTTCCACCTCCTTGGCAATAACGTGTTCTCCAAAGGCTGAAATAAAGTGTTTTATTCGTCCTGAAACAATTACACGATAAGGATCTAATGAAACAAACTGAACGGTATCTCCTAAATTATATCCCCATAATCCGGCATTTGTTGAAATGATCATTACATAATTAATCCCTGTTTCAACATCTTTGATGGTAATTCGCCTTGGGTTCTCTTTAAAGAACTCGTCTGCTTTGATAAACTCGTAGAAAATACCCGAATTCAGCAGCAATAACATCCCTTTTTCTTTTTGAGAATCCTGGTATGCAAAAAAACCTTCACTTGCCGGGAACAGTTCTATACTGTCTACCCTACGTCCAATTAAGTTTTCAAACTTTGCGCGGTAGGGTTCGTAATTTACGCCTCCATAGATAAAAAGGCTGAAATTCTTAAACTGATCCCCCACCTTTTTCCCGGTTCTCTGCTGAAGTTTTTCAAAGTACATCTGAACCCAGGAGGGAATACCGGCAATTACTGTCATATTCTCATTAATGGTCTCTTCAATGATCCGATTTACCTTGGTTTCCCAATCTTCAATACAATTGGTTTCCCAGCTTGGGAGCCTGTTTTTCTGAAGGTAGTTTGGGACATAATGGGCGGAAATCCCCGAAAGTCTCCCGAGTTTTATGCCGTTTTTCTCCTCCAGTTCCGGACTTCCCTGTAAAAAAATCCATCGGCCATCTACAAACTTTACCTTTCCCGTTTCATTGATATAATGGAGAATGGCGTTGCGGGAAGCATTTACCTGTTCCTTGATAGATTCGGAGGAAATTGGAATATACTTTGCCCCGGAGGTTGTGCCCGAGGTTTTGGCCAGATAAATTGGTTTTCCCGGCCAAAGCACATTTTCCTCTCCGGCAACCATTTTCTCAATATAGGGCTTGAGGGCTTCATAATCTCTTACTGGTACTTGTTCCACAAATTCATTGTGGCTATGAATGTTTTGAAAATTATGGTCCTTCCCGAATTGAGTACAAGAGGCCTTTTTAATAAGGCTTTTAAATACCCCCTCCTGTATGACCACCGGGTTTGAAGCCCATTTTCGGGTTTGGCTTACAACGATTTTTGCAAAAATCCGAGCTGATAAAGACTTTAGAGACATAAGTCTTATTTGATGTCGATGTAATCCAGGGGGTCTACCGGGTTTCCATTGCTCCAAAGCTCAAAGTGCAGGTGAGGGCCTGTGGTTAAGATT
>CBDUAW010000006.1:0-19659 GCA_965365215.1 uncultured Eudoraea sp.
CCGGCAGGGCTACGACGGGGCAACCCTTCCGGCCGTGGCCGAGGCGGCCGGGTACAACCGGCGAACCCTTTATTTCTATTTTCGCAACAAGGAAGAGCTGTATCTGGCCGTCGGGAGTAAAGGTTTTCACGGAGATAAACTGGATAATTGTGAAAACGTACTAAAAATAGCTCAACTGAGACATGAACGGGCAAGGCTTTTGGGATATGCCACACATGCCGAATTTGTACTCGAGGAAAGGATGGCTGAAAAACCTGAGAAAGTTTATGACTTTCTGAACGAACTGTTGCAAAAGGCCATGCCTGCAGCGAAACAGGAATTTAAGGAGTTGGAAGATTTCGCCAGGGAGCTCCACGGTATCGATAACTTACAGAAATGGGATGCCGCCTACTATTCTGAAAAATTAAAGCAGAAATTGTTTCAGCTGGATGATGAGATACTTAAACCCTATTTCAAGCTTGAAAATGTAATTGAGGGCGTTTTCAAGGTAACTGAGAAACTCTTTGGCCTCAATTTTAGGGAGGCAGATGACATTGAGAAATACCACGAGGAAGTGCAAACCTATCGGGTTTATGATCGGGATAAAAATTTCCTGGCGGTCTTTTACGCCGATTTTCACCCTCGTGCAGGAAAGCGTGGAGGAGCATGGATGACCTCCTATAAACCCCAGTATATAGCTAATAACAAAAACGAAAGGCCTCATATTTCTAATGTTTGCAATTTTACTAGGTCAACAAAGACCTCCCCATCCTTGCTAAGTTTTAGAGAGGTTACCACACTTTTCCATGAATTTGGGCATGCACTTCACGGAATCCTGGCTAATACGAACTATCCAAGTCTTTCAGGAACTTCTGTTTATTGGGATTTTGTGGAACTTCCAAGTCAGTTGCTGGAAAACTGGTGCTATGAGCAGGAGGCCCTTGAACTTTTTGCTTGTCATTATAAAACCGGGGAATCAATTCCCATGGATTTAGTTAAGAAGATAAAGGCTTCAGCGGCCTTCCAGGAAGGAATGGCTACTTTGAGGCAAATAAGTTTTGGATTACTGGATATG
This sequence comes from uncultured Eudoraea sp., assembly GCA_965365215.1. Classification (GTDB taxonomy): domain Bacteria; phylum Bacteroidota; class Bacteroidia; order Flavobacteriales; family Flavobacteriaceae; genus Lentiprolixibacter. The sequence continues at coordinate 1,055 of CBDUAW010000006.1, forward strand.
GCCTGGCATGCGGCAGACCCGAGTGCTGTTAAAGATGTGAAGGCCTTTGAGGAACAGGCTTTTGAAAGAACTCAGTTGTATCCGAAAACGGATGAAACCTGCATGAGTACCGCATTTTCTCATATATTCCAGGGAGGGTATTCCTCAGGATACTACAGCTATAAATGGGCGGAGGTCCTGGATGCGGATGCCTTTGACTACTTCAAGGAAGAAGGGATTTTCAATTCCCGGATTGCGTCAGATTTTAGAAACCACATTCTGTCTCGCGGGGGTACAGAGAAGCCCATGGAGTTGTACAAGCGATTTCGCGGCCGGGAACCTAAAATAGAAGCTTTGTTGAAAAGAGCTGGCTTATTGAAAAAAGCGATTTAGTTTGGCTTCGCCAGCCATGCATCATACCCTCCGGTAAGGTCTACCACCCTTGTATACCCCAGGGAATCGAGTAATTGTGCCGCCTCGGCGCTTCGTCCGCCTTTTTTACAATAGACATAGATTTGTTGATCTCTTGGAAATTTCTGGATTTTTTCAGAAAAATCTGAATCGTACCAATCTATATTGCTGGAATTATTCAAATGCCCCTCGGCATATTCTTGAGGGGTTCTTACATCTACCAAAACCGCATCACCTAAATTGTCAGGATTCAACTCAGTAATAGGCATGGTTTTGTTCTCCTTGCAACCCAAAAAGAGCGCAATAAACAGAACTATAAAACAGGATTTTCGCATAACCTTGGCTTTTGTATAAATTTAGTAATATTTATGTTTATGATTTCCATTACTTTTGATTCTGGCATTGTATCATGACGAGCTTACAACTACATCCGGAAAAATGGGTAGATCTTTATGCGGACTACTTGTACAATTATGCTGCTGCCAGGGTGAGCGACTCTGAGGTGGCAAGTGATTTAGTACAGGAGACTTTTCTCGCAGCACTTAAGTCTGCTAAGAACTATAAAGGTCATGCAGCAGAGAGAACCTGGTTAGTGGCCATTTTGAAAAGAAAAGTTATTGACCATTATCGAAAGATAAACTCCAAAAAAGGAAAGGCCGAAGTACGGATTAATTACAAAGCGTCTGAAGAAAGTAACGGGGATTGGCTTGAGGAACAGGTAGCAGATCCTTATAGCCTAAAGGAAAATGACGCTATAGAAAATAAAGAATTGGGATTGGCAATCCAGGAATGTATCGCCGGTTTGCCAAAAAAGCAGTCTCAGGTGTTTACAATGAAAACCATTAGAGGTCTGTCTACGGAGGATATCTGTAATGAATTGGGTATTAATCCGTCTAACCTTTGGGTGTTGATCCACAGGGCAAGGACCAGCTTAATGGGCTGTCTTAATGATAATTGGTTTAGAAAATGATCTCTTGCGAAGAAGCAACAACAATTTGTAACAAAAAACAGTACAAGGAAGCGTCTTTTATGGAACGCTTACATCTTGCGATGCATTTATTTGTATGTAAGGCATGTTCTGGTTTTTCAAGAAAGAACAAGCAACTTACCGCGCTATGTCAGCGGGCTGCACTAAAAAGTCTCAGTGAAGAGCGGAAAGAAACAATGAGGCAGGTTCTGAATAAAGAGCGCTAGGCATTAGTGGCAATGGCATAAACTAAAAGGAACCACAAGATCGGAACCGCTTCCACCCAGAAGGATGCAAAATAAGGTGATTGCTTTTCTTTGGTTTGGAACAAAATGGAAATCAGCAGTAAAACCAATACACTCCTGGCCAAAATTTCTCCGCTCACCAGCTCATCCTTTAGGAAAGTCAAAAAGAATAGCATTATTGACAATCCTACCCCTAATATCTTCGTCTTGTATACCCCTAATTGCTGAGGAATAGTCTTTAACTCAAAAGGATCGTACTTCAAATCCCTTATTTCAAAAGGGATCATTAGGATAAGTATCAGGAGAAAACGTTGAATAAGGAGAATGTAATGATCCCATTTCAGGGTGATGTCTGCTTCCAGCATTGGTAAAAGCGAGGTGATAAACGTCCAAACCAGGGCTACAATTAGAACCTTTAGAATGCCGAAGTTTCTCAAATTACGTAAGCCAGGGAAAATTGGGAGGGTATAGACTCCGATCAAGAGCCCTGTAAAACCCAATAGTACCATACTGTTCAAACTAAAAGAAGAGGCAAAATACAGGGCAATAGGAATGGAAAGAAAGCTAAAAATTTGAATAGCTTGCTGATATCTGTTAGCAACCAAAAGGTACTTCCTGGCCTCAACTCCATATTTTATAAAATTATAGGTGGCAATTGAAGCACAAAAGGCAAAAATAGTAAGTTGAATATTAACAGAATTGTTTAAGATTAAGCCCGTTGCAGAAATTAAGGAAACTACGGCTAAGGCCACATGAATACTGGCATTTAGATAAAAATGAAAAATTCCTCTAATCACCTTCATTAAACAAATTTAGCCAATATGTGATTAAGGCCTGTTCTTGGTTAAAAACTTTATGCTTCATGCTCCCTCTTTGCATTAAAATAATAGAATTAATCCCTAATTTTGTGAACTTTAAGAATTGGCTTTAATATGAAAACAGATAGGTTCTCCCTTCGCCACATAGGTATAAAAGAAATTGATCTTCCGGTAATGTTGAAAACGGTTGGAACAGACAGTCTGGACCAATTAATCGGAGAAACTATTCCTGATGAGATCCGATTGCCCGAACCCCTGCTAATGGATGCCCCCATTTCGGAACAGGAGTTTCTAACTCACATTCTGGCGCTTTCAAAAAAGAACAAGATTTTTAGGAGCTATATTGGGATGGGATATCATGAAGCGATTACCCCATCGGTAATAAAGCGAAATATCCTGGAGAATCCGGGGTGGTACACTGCATACACCCCATATCAGGCGGAAATAGCGCAAGGGCGCCTTGAAGCACTATTAAATTTTCAAACCATGGTTTCTGATCTTACAGGTATGGAACTGGCTAATGCTTCACTGCTGGATGAAAGTACAGCAGCAGCTGAAGCAATGACGATGATGTTCGATCTTCGCAGCAGAGATCAAAAGAAGAATGGCACCTGTAAATTCTTTGTTTCAGAGGAAGTGTTTCCCCAAACATTATCCCTGCTGGAAACCAGAGCTAACCCAATTGGGATAGAATTGGTGATAGGCAAGCATGAAAGTTTCAATTTTGAAGAGGACTTTTTCGGTGCCTTACTTCAGTATCCCGGAAAATACGGACAGGTTCATAATTACGCCTCTTTTATTGAAAAGGCCAAGGAAAAAGAAATCAAAATTGCCGTGGCGGCAGACATTCTGAGTTTGGTATTACTCACTCCCCCCGGAGAAATGGGAGCAGACGTTGTAGTAGGCACTACACAACGTTTTGGTATACCACTCGGATATGGAGGGCCCCATGCAGCCTTTTTTGCGACAAAAGAAGCTTACAAAAGACATATTCCTGGAAGGATTATAGGGGTAACTAAGGATATGGATAACCAGCCCGCCCTGAGGATGGCTTTGCAAACTCGCGAGCAACATATTAAGAGAGACAAGGCCACTTCCAATATTTGCACCGCACAGGTGTTATTGGCGGTTATGGCAGGAGCTTATGCAGTGTATCATGGTCCACAAGGCCTTAAATATATTGCAGATCAGGTTCACGGGAAAACAATGGCCCTGGATACCGTACTCAAAAATTCGGGTATTCGTCAACTCAATACACAGTATTTTGATACTTTGCTGATTACAGAGGTAAACGTTGAGAAGGTAAGACAACTACCATTGAAGATATTAAGGAAATTGCCAATTGCTTCATGGAAGATATTGATCATTCCAAAGTCAGCAATCTTTTGCAGGCAGCGGCGACTTCAATCCCATTTGACCTGCAGAGGAAATCTACCTATCTGGAACACGAAATCTTTAATTCGTATCATTCTGAAACGGAATTGATGAGATATCTTAAGAAATTAGAGCGAAAAGATCTGGCGCTAAATCATTCCATGATTGCATTAGGTTCCTGTACCATGAAACTGAATGCCGCAACGGAGATGTTGCCCTTAAGCACTCCGGAGTGGGGAAACATTCACCCCTTCGTGCCATTAGACCAGGCACAGGGATATCAGGAAGTTTTAAAAGAGCTGGAACAGGATTTAAATACTATTACAGGTTTTGCTGGTACTTCACTCCAACCTAATTCCGGTGCCCAGGGAGAGTATGCCGGACTAATGACAATTAGAGCTTATCATGAATCACGTGGTGAAAAGCACAGGAATGTGTGTATAATACCCGCTTCAGCACATGGAACCAATCCTGCCTCGGCGGTGATGGCCGGAATGAAGGTGGTAGTTACCAAGACAGATGAAAAGGGCAATATAGACCTAGGGGACTTATCGGAAAAAGTAACCCTTCATTCGGAGAACCTCGCAGCCCTGATGATCACATACCCCTCTACACATGGGGTTTTTGAGTCGTCCATAAAACAAATTACACAACTGATTCATGACCATGGCGGACAGGTTTATATGGATGGTGCAAATATGAATGCCCAAGTGGGGCTTACCAATCCGGCAGCTATAGGCGCCGATGTATGTCACCTCAACCTGCATAAGACATTTGCCATTCCCCATGGGGGTGGAGGTCCCGGGGTAGGTCCAATATGTGTTGCCGAACAATTGGTTCCATTCTTACCGGGAAATCCCCTTATAAAAACAGGTGGCACTCATGCCATAAGCGCCATTTCTGCCGCACCCTGGGGTAGCGCCCTCGCATGCCTTATTTCTTATGGCTATATCAAAATGCTTGGTGAGGAAGGACTTAGTTTGGCAACTAAAATTGCCATTCTTAATGCCAATTATATTAAAAACCGCCTCGAAGGGAAATACGAAGTGCTCTACACAGGAGAACAGGGAAGAGCTGCTCATGAAATGATCATTGATTGCAGGCCTTTTAAAAAAAATGGGGTTGAAGTAACGGATATTGCCAAAAGACTTATGGATTACGGATTCCATGCCCCTACAGTTTCCTTCCCTGTGGCAGGAACAATTATGATTGAACCCACGGAAAGCGAAAGTCTGGCGGAACTAGACCGTTTTTGTGATGCTCTTTTGTCTATCCGGAAAGAGATTGATGCAACGGTTAAAGGGGAACCTAACAATATTCTTAATAATGCTCCTCACACTCTTTCTATGGTCACTTCAGATCATTGGGACTTCCCTTACAGCAGGCAAGAGGCAGCTTTTCCACTTCCCTATTTGGCTGAAAATAAATTTTGGCCCAGCGTAAGAAGGGTTGATGATGCCTATGGCGATCGTAATTTAATATGTAGTTGTATCCCTATTGAGCAATATGCGGAAGTAGAATTGTAAGCAACATTGCCTGAATTTAAAGGAATTCCAATGTTTTTTTTTGAGATCTTTTTCGGCTTAGGTACTACGCTTGGGTATCGTAGTCTAAAACCCATAAATTTACCTAGAATAATACTTTTTTATTATTTTTTGCATTATTGATAAAACCAGATTACCTATGAAAATTGGAATTATCGGCACCGGGTGTTACATCCCCTCGATAAAAACAAGAAACAAGGATTTTCAGGAACATACCTTCCTGAATAGTGATGGCACTCCTTTTGGACATCCCAATACCGTTATCATAGATAAATTTCACGCTATCACGGGTATCAAAGAAAGACGTTATGCCAAAGAAGACCTGAATACTTCTGATTTGGGTTATCTGGCCGCTAAAGAAGCGATAAAGGATGCTGATATAGATCCTGAGGCGATAGACTATATAATTTTTGCACATAATTTCGGTAATGTATCGTTCGGGGATACCCAATCGGACATGCTGCCCAGCTTGGCTACGCGAGTTAAAAACAGGCTTAAAATCAAGAACCCGGAATGCGTAGCATACGATATGCTATTTGGATGTCCTGGTTGGATTGAAGGTGTATTGCAAGCCAAGGCTTTTATCCAGGCTGGTATGGCCAACAACTGTCTTATAATCGGTGGTGAAACGCTATCCAGAGTAGTTGATCCTACAGACAGGGATTCCATGATCTATTCGGATGGCGCAGGGGCTTGTATTCTTTCCAATAACAGCGAAGGGGGGGAGATTCTGTCTCATTCATCGGCTACTTACGCCAATGAGGAAGCCTTTTACCTTTTTAATGGGGAATCATATGATAAGAATGCAAGCGAAACCACTCAGTACATTAAAATGTACGGTAGAAAGATCTATGAATTTGCTATTTCACACGTACCTCAGGCAATGAAATCCTGCCTTGAAAAAAGTGGGGTTCCTATTGAGGAAGTTAAAAAAGTGTTCCTGCATCAGGCCAATGAAAAAATGGATGAGGCCATTGTTAATCGTTTCTACCGAGAATTTGGTTTAAAAACACCAAACAATGTGATGCCAATGAACATCCATGAAATGGGAAATAGTTCTGTTGCTACCGTTCCCACCCTATTCGACATGGTGCGTAAGGGTAATTTGGAAAATCATAGTGTACACAAGGGGGATGTTGTTATCTTTGCTAGCGTAGGGGCAGGGATGAATATCAATGCCTTTGTTTACCGTTGCTAAGGACATATGTACGAACATTCTTATCCCAAGAAGAGATATAATCTAACGCTAAATTTTCTGAAAAAGCACCTGGCAAAGGATGAGCTTATTCTGGACCTGGGAATTGAAAATCCATTCTCTGAGATCCTGAAAGCCGAGGGGTTTCAGGTGTACAATACTAGCGGTGAAGACCTTGACCTGGATTTTTCTGCAGTTCAAAATACAGATGCTAAAGTAGTCACGGCCTTCGAAATATTTGAACACCTCGTGGCCCCCTTCAATGTACTACGCGAAATTAAAGCAGATAAGCTTGTTGCCAGTGTTCCCCTGAGGTTATGGTTTTCCAAGGCCTACAGGAATATGCAGGACCCATGGGATCAACACTATCACGAATTTGAAGACTGGCAGTTCAACTGGCTCCTTTCTAAGGCAGGTTGGGAGATAAAGGATAGCGAAAAATGGACCAACCCTGTTAAAAAATTAGGAATAAGACCCCTTTTACGAAGTTTCACACCAAGGTATTATATAGTTTATGCAGAAAGGAAATAATTCCGTTGCTTATCCTCCGAAAAACTCATATTAAGCATCATGATCTACAGCGTAATTATTCCTGCTCACAACGAAGCTGAATTCCTCAAAGATTGCCTAGACTCTTTGGTTGTACAAACGCTAATGCCAGACACAGTTGTGATCGTAAATGACAACTCTTCAGATGACACGGAAGATTTAATTGATAAATACCGGGCACAACATCCTTTTATTCAAAAGGTAAATAACAAATCTTCCGATGTTCATATGCCAGGGAGCAAGGTGGTCAACGCCTTTAATTCGGGCCTTAAGGCAATAACTACGCCCTATGATTTTATTGTGAAATTAGATGCTGACATTATCCTGCCAGGGAATTACTTCGAAAAAATTTCCGCAATATTTGAAAAGCATCCCAAAGTGGGTATTGCAGGTGGATTTGCCTACGAACCTGATCGCAATGGGAATTGGAAACTGAATCACCCCATGGATAAAAACCATGTTCGCGGTGCATTTAAGTCGTATACCCATAAGTGTTTTACGGCAATAGGTGGACTGAAAAATGCTATGGGATGGGATACAGTAGACGAATTACTTGCTGCATTTCACGGATTTCAAACCTATACGGACGATTCGTTAAAAGTAAAGCACCTAAGGCCTTTAGGTGCAGCTTACAACCAAAAAGCCAAGGTACTGCAGGGTGTTGCTATGTATACCATGCGATATGGCTTTTGGCTTACGCTTATTGCCTCTGTAAAAATGGCTTTTAAATTTAAAAATTCGAAAGCGGTTCGAGACAACCTCAAAGGCTTCTTCAAAGCAAAAAAAGAACAAAAACCTCATATTGTTTCCCCGGACGAGGGTAGATTTATCCGGAAAGTACGTTGGAGAAATATAAAACGCAAACTATTCTAGCACCTCTGATATGGGTTTTCCGGTAGTACCGTTGGGAAAAGCTATCCCCAAGAGGGATGATATGGTTGGGGCAATATCAGGAATCTCTGTTCTGGTGGTAGTACTGCCCTGCTGAATTCCTTTGCCAAAGAACAACAAGGGGGCATGGGTATCATAAATCTGAGGCGATCCGTGTGTAGATCCAGTCCTTGAGTAAACCACCATAGCAGGTTTCAATACGATCAGTATATCGCCAGATCTTTTTTGATTGTACCCGTTCTGAAGGATATAAGGTATCCCTGTGCGATATTCATTCTGGCGCATTTGATATCCGGTATATACCCTGTCTATCCCATCATATTTTAAAAATTCATTCGCCAGGGTTTCCTGCACCACCTCAAGTTCCAAATCCAGGTTTCGAATGGTTTCATGATCCAGAAATATCTGATTGTTAGAATAATTTTTAATCAAAGAGCTTGTTCCATACTTGTACTTCATAAATTCTACCAGCTTATCCCTATTGCTGCTCATCTCAAAATAACCTGCCGGGATCTTTTGATCTTTCAGATAAGAAGGAACATTAACCGCAGCATGATCTGCCGTAAGAAATACGGTATATTCCCCTTCCCCCAGCTGCTTGTCTAATGCAGTAAAGAGTCGTTCTAAGTCCTGATCCAGTCTTAGATAGGTATCCTGCACTTCCTTTGAGTTAACTCCGAATTTATGGCCTACATAATCTGTACTGGAGTAACTGATGGCCAGAAAATCAGTGGCTATTCCCTGCCCTAAACGTTCCCCTTCCAGGGCGGCAAGAGCAAAATCTGTAGTTATACTATTTCCATATGGGGAAATTCTAAGAAGGTCGAACTGATTGTTTCTATCCCATAAATATTCAAAATCATGTGGAAAAACCGGCTTCAATTCCCCACTAAAAACACTTTCATAGGGTGTGTCATCTGGGCCGCTCTCCAAATAAGTATTTATTGGCTTCAGGGTATTCCATGGCTTTTTGTATTTCTCTACAGCGTCCGAAGCATTGAACTCCCGAACCCAATTAGGAAGAACAGTCATATAGTAGGAACTACTAATCCAGTTCCCCTCGGCCCCGGCAGTAAACCAGTAAGCTGCATTAGCCGTATGCCCTCCGGGTAGAACAGCGCCGCGATCTTTTAAGGCAATAGCAATGACCTTTGACCGCATCTGTGAATGCAGACGCAATTGATCCGTTACCGTGGTGACCTGCATCCTGTGGGGAGACATTTTACCGGCATCTGTGGGAGTCCCTACAGAAATATATGAAGAGTCGGAGGCGCAGTACACCCCTGTTTCTGCTACCTTATCGTACCACTCGTTCCCAATAATTCCATGTGTAGCCGGGGTGGTTCCTGTATAAACCGAGGCATGTCCCGGACCTGTGCTTGTAGGGGCATAGTTAAAATGATTATTCTTACAATTGAATCCCTCCTTTACCATTCGCTTAAATCCTCCCTCGCCGTAATGATCCCAAAACCGCGTGAGATAGTCGTAACGCATTTGGTCTACCACAATCCCCACCACCAGTTTCGGAGAACTATACAATTGCTCATTTTGCTCAATGCCCGTTTTTTCCTTGGCCCTTTTCTGGCCAATTAGGTCATTCCCCAAAGGGAGAATTAAAAACATCACAAGTATGCAGAAGGAAGAAAGAGATTTCATATTAAAATTTTTGTAGATCAAAAATAAATAAATTAAGCCTTAAAAATTTAAATGAAGGTCAAATGAAAGTTAATATTGTTATTTTTACGACAATAAGTATACCACTGCTACATGAACTACCTTTCCGCTATTGGAAGTTACGCTATAATGGTTCGTGAGGTTTTTAAAAAACCGACCAAGTGGAGAATAATGAAGACCTTGATTCTCAAGGAGATAGATGAGTTGGTTTTTGGTTCTTTAGGAATTATCATTTTTATTTCCATTTTTATTGGTGGCGTTGTTGCCATCCAGACCGCATTAAACCTTACTAATCCCCTAATCCCTAAAAACCTTATTGGTTTTGCCACGAGGCAATCCGTAATTCTAGAGTTTGCCCCCACCTTTACGTCAATAATCATGGCTGGAAAAGTGGGGTCTTATATAACTTCAAGTATTGGTACAATGCGGGTAACCGAGCAAATAGATGCCTTAGAGGTAATGGGAGTGAATTCACTCAACTATCTTGTTTTTCCAAAAATTATTGCCATGCTCTTTTATCCCTTTGTGGTGGCCATTGCCATGTATGTAGGGATATTTGGCGGATGGATTGCCAATATTATGGGAGGGCATAGTTCCAGCTCAGAGTTTGTAGAGGGATTGCAATTAGATTTTACCCCTTTTCACGTTACCTACTCCTTTATAAAGTCTGTTGTTTTTGCTTTTATCATTGCCACGGTTCCCTCCTTTCATGGGTACTTTATGAAAGGCGGGGCATTAGATGTTGGAAAGGCCAGTACAACTGCTTTTGTATGGACCAGCGTAGTGATCATTATTTTAAATTTTATACTCACTCAACTCCTTTTAGGCTGATGATAGAGGTCGTAGACTTATATAAATCTTTCGATGACTCCCATGTTCTAAAAGGGATCACCACTTCCTTTGAAAAAGGAAAAACCAACCTGATCATAGGGCAAAGCGGATCTGGAAAAACGGTATTTATGAAGTGTCTGCTGGGGCTGCTAAAGCCTGACAGTGGCACAATAAGTTATGACGGACGTCGGTTTTCCCAGCTTTCGGGTGATGAGAGGAGGAATCTCAGACAAGATATGGGAATGGTCTTTCAGGGCAGCGCACTCTTTGATTCTATGACGGTTGAAGGGAATGTGATGTTCCCCCTTGAAACGTTTACCAATCAAGCTCGTTCTGAAATGGAAGATAGAGTGGATACGGTCCTAAAAAGGGTAAATCTGATTGATGCTCATAAAAAATATCCGGCTGAAATTTCGGGAGGGATGCAGAAAAGGGTAGCCATTGCAAGGGCTATTGTTATGAATCCAAAATATCTCTTTTGTGATGAACCCAATTCCGGACTGGATCCGAACACTGCAATATTGATAGACAATTTAATTCAGGAGATTACCAAGGAATTTGATATCATTACCGTGATTAACAGCCATGATATGAATTCCGTTATGGAAATTGGAGAAAAGATTATCTTCCTAAAGAATGGGGTCAAGGAATGGGAAGGCACTAACAAGGATATCTTTAAAACCGATAATAAAGCTATCACAGATTTTGTTTACTCCTCAGAACTATTCAAAAAAGTTCGGAAAATGTACCTGAACGAACCGAGTTAATCGGAGCTTTCCTTTAGCAAAATAGAATTGTCCTTCAACCGTATTTTCAACCATTCCTGTAACCTCCTAGTGTCTTCTAAAACCTGATTGCGGTTAGAACTGTTTTTCCACCTTACCTCAAAAGTAGGTACGGTGTCAGTTTTACTAAAGTCGGTCTCAATTCGATAGGCGAAGCCAAGGGAAGCCAAGTTGCTATAAGTAGCCCTTGCCTCTGCACTAATATCATCAAATGGGATTTGCCTTGAGGTCTGTTTGCTCAGATTTGCCAGTTCCGCTTCCAGGATACGGATACGCTCGTCCTTATTGAGCAATTCGGCTTTCTTGGATTCGTACAATTCGTTGACATATCTGAATTTTTCTTCAGAATCATTTCGCCCGCCCTGAACAACCCTCAATTCGGCTGTTTGTAACTTGGAGTATTTATTCTTCTGGTTTCGCCAGGAATTAATCACATTTTCAGGGATGAGTTCGTCTCCCATACATACCAATTCAATAAAAGAGGTTCCTTTTCCTTCGTACTTTATTTCCGTAAGGTTATTCATATACCGCCCACGATCCTGAAACTCGTAAACGGCAATAGTCTCGTTGATCAATTCCCGAGCCTGGCTCCTAAACTGTGATTCCTGGAAGACATTGTAAAATGTATATCCTGCAGGTACCATCACTGCAATCGCTACCAGGGAGGCAATACGCGCAATAAACCTTCGTTTGCTCGAATTGGCATATCGGACCATGGGGAAACGCAAGATCTTAAGAACCAAAAAAGTTGCAAGAGCAATAAAGATAGTATTGATTGTGAACAGGTACATGGCTCCCCCTGCATAGCTCAGATTCCCTATGGCCAAACCAAAGCCAACCGTACACAGAGGGGGCATCAGGGCGGTTGCTATTGCGCTGGCTATAGTGCCTTTCTTTGCCCTGGCTATTACCAAGGCAAGACCACCAAAAAATGCAATGAGCACGTCTCTGATATCCGGAGCAGTTCTTGCCAGTAATTCACTGGACTCATCGCGAAGCGGAAAAAAATTAAAGAACAAATAAGCAGTAAGCACACTTAGCACCACCATTACGGCAAAATTCTTCAGAGAACGGCGCAAAGTATCTATGTCATTAATTGCCAGAGACATCCCTATCCCCAGAATAGGGCCCATAAGGGGAGAAATTAACATAGCTCCAATCACTACTGCAGTGGAATTGGCATTTAACCCAACGGACGCAATAAAAATTGAACATATCAGAATCCATGAGGTATGACCTTTAAAAGGAATGTCGGCTATGATCGCCTCTTTAGTTGCCTCCTGGTCCGTATTCTGACGGATATTCAACAGATCGGAAAGAAATTTACGGACACTGCCAACCAGGCCCTTAAATTCCTTTTTCATCTCTTCTTTATTAACCGCTTCCCCTTCATTGGGCGATCTGTCTTCAGGTTTTAATGAATTATTCATATGCTTTTATATATAGTCTTCTCCGTATTCCTTTTTAACCCGGCCGAGGATCTTTTTGATATCCTGTTCTTTGGTTTTGGGGCAGATCAGAAGCACCTCAGGTTTATCTATAATAATATAGTCATTTAGGCCATCAATAACCACTAGTTTACCCTTGGGAACCCTAATCATATTATCTTGAGCATCTTCACAAAGAAGTTTCCCATTCACAAGGGCATTTCTGTAGGTATCTTTTTCCAATTTATCGTACAATGAGCCCCAGGTTCCAAGATCATTCCAATCAAAAGAGGCCGGTAACACAAAAGTTGCCTTGGAATGTTCCAAAATGGCATAGTCTATAGAAATATTTTCTGCCTTGGGATAGTTTTCCGCAATAAATTCAGTTTCTTTTTCCGTATTATAAAATGGGATTCCCTTCACAAACAATTGATGCTGCTCTGGCTGAAAATTTTGAAAAGCGTCAATTATGGTCCGTACACTCCACATAAATATTCCGGCATTCCAAAGGAAGTTCCCCCGGTCTACAAATTCCCTTGCCTTGATATAATTTGGTTTCTCCCTAAACTGCACAACCTGTCTTAATCCTTCTTCATCAGCTTTTACAACATCTTTTTCATATTCAATATAACCGTAGCCAGTGTTCGGAAATGTAGGCGTAATCCCCAAGGTACAAAGAACTGCGTCTCTGGAACACCTATCAAGGCATGTGATTACATCTTTGGCAAATGCCTCTTCATCTTCAATCCAGTGGTCGCTGGGCGCCACTACCATAACAGCATCTGGATTGGTTTTTTGGATTTTAAGGGCAGCATAAAGTATACAGGGTGCTGTATTTCGCATAGCCGGCTCTAATACTACCTGACTCTCGTCAATTTCTGGAAGTTGTTCTAAAACAAGATCATTGTATTTTGTATTGGTCAGGATTAGAATATTGTTTTCAGGAAGAATTTTGCTTAACCTTCTGAATGTTTTTTGGATCAGGGATTCGCCTGTACCGAGCATATCATGAAATTGCTTGGGAAATTCATTTGTACTTACAGGCCAGAACCGGGATCCTATCCCTCCCGCCATTAAAACGGCATAGTGATTTTTGTTCATGTATTAATCAATTATTTTTTCAACTTTGGTATGTGGTTGAAACAGGTACCTCTTACCGGTCTTTACTTCAACACACTCATATCGCTTCGTTCGCTTATTTACTTTCCTGAAGTGTTTCCCGTTATAAATTGAAAAAATTCCTCCATTGGGAATGTCGAACACATAGGTTACATCAGCTTCTGCATCGAACGCATTCAAAGCTAAGGATAAAGTGGTATCCGTTGCACTACTGGCCTTTGGATTAATAAAGTGTTTCGCCAGATGGGGTAAAAGTGAAGACGGGAAGACCTCCGGCCTTAAAAAAGGGAGCATAAGGTCCTGAAACGTCGTTTTCCATTCTCTGCCATGTGGCTTGATGTGCCTGCCAAAATTTTCAAAGGCATGCAGATGGGCTATTTCATGGACAAGGGTAATCAAAAAACGATAGGGATTTAGCGATGCATTCACGGTAATCTGATGAAATCCATCCGCTAGTCTGCGATAATCCCCATGTCTTGTGACCCTATGATTTACTACCTTAATTACAACTTTATGATCTTTCAGTAGGTCCTCACATTGGCCAATCGCTTCCTGCGGTATATATTGCTCAATGATCGCTTTCATGCCCACAAAAATAGAATTAAATCTTTTGACTCATTAGAATTGTACCGTCATTATTTATGCAAAAAAATGGGATTATTTTAATTGGTTGTAGCTCGGAAGCCTACCAGGAAAGGCAACCTTTTCAAAGATTATCTATCTTGTCTAAAAAGTAGAATGAGAAAAATAATCCCCCTTCTTTTGTGGAGCCTAATATGGGTGTCATGTGAAAAAGAGCCAGACTCCAGTGATATTGTTGGAGAATGGCAACTGATTGCTATGTTGGCCGATCCCGGCGACGGAAGCGGTACATTTATGCCCGTGGTTAGCAACAAGCGGATAGAATTTTTTTCGGATGGAACCTATATTTCTAACGGAACTATCTGTGATTTTTCCACCTCGGCCCAGGAAAGTTCTGAAGGAAACTATACCTCCATTGAGAATAGATATGAAATTAGCTGTTCAGGAACTTTGAATTTCCCAATAGGCCTTCAGCTTGAAGACGGCAGTTTAATAGTGAGTTTTCCCTGTATAGAACCTTGTCAGCAACGATTCAGGAAAATAAACTAAGGAGTGGTCTTCGAAACCTGCATAACTTTTCCGTTGTAGAAATGATGCCCTTTTAGAGCAAAATTACTGATATAGGCAGCCATTTCCAGAGCCGTAACAGGCGCCTTATACCCGGGAAAGGCTTCCTCAAGCATCTCCGTTTGAACTGCCCCCAGGGCCAATACATTAAAAGAGGGACCGGTTTCCTTAAACTCCTCAGCCAAAAGTTCGGTTAGGGTAATCAAAGCCCCTTTACTGCTGCTATAGGCCGCCAAACCGGGGAATTTCATACTCCCCTGAATCCCACCCATGGAACTGATATTGACCACATGACCCTTAGACCCCATAAAGGGCACTATCTTTTGTAACAATCCGAATACACCGATAATATTAACCTCATAAACGTCTCTCAAGGCCGCTATGGAAGTTTCCAGGAAAGGGGCATTCAGTAACTTCCCCGCATTATTGATTAAAACGTCTACCGCCTGCCATTCTTTTTCAATGAATTGTTTTACCCTGTCCCAATCTTCCCTTTTGGTTATATCGAAAGAAAAAGAATTTATATTGGGGTTATCCAGTTCTGCAACCCGCTGATCATTGCGCGATAGCGCTAATACCTGATGGCCTTCACCGGCCAGGATTTGTACAAGTTCAAAACCTATGCCCCTGCTTGTTCCTGTAACAATTATTCTTGCCATTATTTTAGTTTAACCTCCCTTACAGAGGCGTTAGAGAGTCCATTAAGTACCGGTAGCAATTTATTGACCAAGCCTGCCAAATGCTGAAAATTCATTAGTGCAGCCTCATCTTCTACTGTATGGTATTCCCTGTAATTGGTAAAATCAAAAGTACAAAACGTATGTGAAGGCACCTTCAACTGATCAAAGAAGGGGTAATTATCGGAACGCTGAAACAAATTGTAATTTACAGCAGTTGGTAAGTAGCCTATTAGATATTCATCGGAATAGGCATTACAAACCATAGCCAGGTTAGATTTATCATAACCCGTAAGATACATTTGATAATCCTTCCCCATCAGCGGCACTCCAGTCATCTCAAAATTAAGTACCAAATACAAGGGCACGTTTGCCTGTTTCATTCGCGCCGCCAGATGCTTAGATCCCAACAACCCTTTTTCCTCTGCACTGAACAAGACAAAGATCAGACTTCTCTTATTGGTACGGAAATTTCCAAAATAACGGGCAAATTCGAGTACCATAGCCGTTCCTGAAGCATTGTCATTGGCGCCGTTGGCAATGGCATCCCCATTAACCATATTGCGTATTCCGATATGATCATAATGTGCCCCAATGATAATATACTCGTTCTTCAATTGCGGATCATTCCCCTCAACCAATCCAACGATATTATATGCCTGGCCGGAAAAATTGCCTAGGGTATCCCTGTAAGAAGAATAGAAGGGTTTTATTTGATTTTGTCTGAAGATCTTTTCAATAAAGTCTGCAGCCCTCTCAATTCCTTCACTTCCCGCCTCCCTGCCTTTGAGCTCATCTGCCGATAAGAAGTGTAGTATTCCCTTTAACCTTACACTATCTGTAAAAGTAGTTGTGATACTGGCTATATCATCCTCATTTTTCTCATTAGGAGTCATAACGCTCCCTTTCACTCCTTCCGGGCCCTGTGGTTTTCCATCAGGAGTAGTAGCCTTTTGGCGTAGGGCTCCACAACTAACCATAAACAGGGTCATTAAAACCAGGAAAAATCGATTCATATATCCAAGTATTGCCTATAAAAGATAAAAGCACCCTTTGAATAGTCAAAAGATGCTTTATTTGTTATTTTCCTAAATCATTTATGCCAGCATGGTTACCGGGTTTTCCAAATAGGCCCGCAATGTTTGCAGGAATTGCGCTCCGGTGGCGCCATCCACAGTACGGTGGTCACAGGCAAGGGTTATCTTCATGGTATTTCCCACCACAATATTCCCATTTTTAACTACCGGTTTTTCCACAATGGCGCCAACAGATAGAATTGCCGAATTAGGTTGATTTATAATTGACGTAAATTCGAGTATTCCAAACATCCCAAGATTGGAAACCGTAAACGTACTGCCCTCCATTTCTGCAGGGGTAAGTTTTCTAATACGCGCCCTTCCGGCAAGATCTTTCACAGAAGTCCCGATTTGGGTAAGACTTAATTGATCTGTAAACTTAAGTACCGGCACCACAAGCCCATCCTCAACAGCCACTGCTACCCCAATATGAACATGGTGGTTAAATTTGGTAGTCTCTTCCTGCCAGCTTGTATTTACCTGTGGATGTTTTTTAAGTGCCATGGCACAGGCTTTCACCACCATGTCATTAAAAGATACTTTGGTATCAGGGAGTTCATTTATCTGCGCCCTGGAAGCTTTGGCATTATCCATGTCTACTTCTATGGTGAGGTAATAATGAGGCGCAGAAAACTTTGACTCACTCAGTCGCCTGGCAATAACCTTCCTCATTTGGGAATTCTTGACCTCTTCGGTATGTTCTTCCCCAGCGGGCACAAAAGGAGCCATCTTCTCTTTGGCAGCTTCAGGTGCAATTACAGCGACAGGAGCTGCTTCTGGCTTAAAGTCTTCTACATCCCTTTTAATTATTCTCCCCTGATCTCCTGATCCTTTTACCTGTCTCAGGTCAATTCCTTTTTCAGCTGCAATTTTCCTTGCCAGTGGAGATACAAATATTCGTTCCCCATCACTACTGCTGACTTCCTGTACTTCGGGCGTTTCCTTCACTTCCGAAACAACGGCCTCTGACGCAGCAGCTGAAGACTCTACTGCCGGGGCGGTCTTTGCCCCTTTTAATACAGCTTCAACATTGGTTCCTTCCGGACCTATTACGGCCAACACCTCATCTACAGGAGCAGATTCTCCCTCACCGATCCCTATATGCAGGAGTGTCCCTGAATAAAAAGATTCAAATTCCATGGTGGCCTTGTCTGTTTCAATCTCAGCAAGAATATCACCCTCCTCAACCGTGTCGCCAACTTTCTTTAACCAGGTAGCAACCGTTCCTTCTTCCATGGTATCACTCAAGCGGGGCATCTTCACAATTTCTACTCCCTCTGGTATTTCGGCAGGAGCAGCCGGAGCGGGAGCAGCCGTTGAAGCTGATTCTGCTGTCCTTGGCTTTTCTTTGGTTTTATCATCTTCCGTTTCAGAGGCACTCCCGTTGAGTAGTCCCGATATATCCTCACCCTCCTCACCAATTATGGCCAGAAGTGAGTCTACCGGGGCACCGTCTCCTTCTTCAATACCAATGTGCAACAATACCCCCTCATGGAAAGATTCGAACTCCATAGTGGCTTTGTCCGTCTCTATTTCCGCCAGGATATCGCCCTCTTCTATTTTATCCCCAACTTTTTTCAACCATTTAGCCACGGTACCCTCTTCCATGGTATCGCTTAGTCTGGGCATATTAATTACTTGCGCCATCTGATTACAATTTGTGTGGTAAGAATGGATAATCTTCCTGTTCGTAAACTACATCGTAGAGCTGTTCTATAGGAGGGTAATCTGATTCTTCAGCGAACTTTTCACATTCCTTAACCTTCTCCTTAACACGATCATTGATCTCTTTGATCTGCTCTTCTGTAGCGTATTTCTTATCCCTTATTACCTCCAAAACCTGGGTAATAGGATCTATTTTTTTGTACTCTTCAACCTCTTCTTTGGTTCGGTA
>CBDUAW010000007.1:0-18762 GCA_965365215.1 uncultured Eudoraea sp.
AGGCGATTTCTTCGCCGTCACGAAGCTCAAGGAAACCACTACGGGCGATTCCCTTTATTACGGAAGATAAAATTGGGGATTTTAATTTCCGGGATAGCTGCGATAAGTTTTTCTTTACTCAACAATCGGCTTGCGGTAATCCTGAAATCCCCGAAATCCCGATCAGTTACGTCTTTCGGAAATCCATTGGTAATCAGCAGGTCTTTAAAGCCATCATTGTCATAATCCGCAAATAATGGTGCCCAACTCCAGTCTGTTTCCTGTAGTCCGGCCATCATCCCCGTCTCTGCAAAAATGGGAAGTCCGGTCTCGGGGTTGGTCCCCAGATTTAATTGCAGGGTATTACGTGCATACTGGTATTCATACTGGTATTTCCGGGTAAATATTTCTTTTTGATAACTACTGGGTCCCTGGAACAGTTTCTTCCTTTTGTTGTAATAGGGTTGCATTTCGGTAGTAAAAATATCGAGTCTGCCATCGTTATTCACATCAGCCAGATCACTTCCCATGGAGGAAAGGCTAAAGTGCTTAAAAAGCTCCCCGGCCTTATTGGTAAACGTGCCGTCTTGATTATTGATATAAATAAGGTCATTGCTCAGGAAATCATTGGCCACGTATATATCGCGCCAGCCATCTTCATTAAAATCATTGATCAGCGTACTGTGGCTATAGCCGTGGTATCTAATTCCTGCTTTATCGGAAATATCTATGAACACCGGCCTTTGCAGGCTGTCATTCCATTGGTTTTCATAAAGAACATCCCTGCTCAGGGAAGTACCATCGTCATCGAGCGGTCTGAATTCACTGGGATCAATGCCCTCAATTCTGTTAACCCCGATAAAGAGATCCAGGTCATCATCATTGTCAAAATCAAAAAATTGCGCATGGGAGGAATATGTCATGTCAGCAATCCCATAGGCTTCGGCCATCTCTTTAAAGACTGGTATTTGTTCTTTGGAATTCCCCTGGTTTATGTACAGAAGATTCTTTCTTTTCAGGGAATCTTTGTAGAACGTATTGCAAACATAGATGTCTAACAGGCCGTCTCGATTTAGATCAACCACAGAAACCCCTGAAGACCACATCAGGGAATCCGGTTTACTGATAGCGGATTTGAGGGTAATGTCTTTGAATTTCAAATTCCCCAAATTCAGGAATAGCTTATTACCCATCTGGTTGCCTGCTAAAAATATATCATCCAAACCATCTCCATTCACGTCGGCCAATGCAACTCCTGCACCATTATAAACAAATTCATTATCCAGAATATTTATGGAATCATTTTCAAATAGCTGGTTATTGAAGATGAGACCGGATGCTTCCGGATCTACTTTTACAAAGAGGGGAGGGGCTTCATTCTTATCACAGGCAACAAAGAATAAAAGCAGGCCAATAATGGCAAAAAAATATTTAGATGAATTCATATAGTGATATGTAACTAGGCTATGCAGACATAATAGTACAAAATTGCAGCCACCCTTGCAATGATGCATAAAAAAAGGCCGTTAAAAACGGCCTTTTAAATACTTAAAATTAAAATCTAGTATCCTTGATTCTGACTTAATACATCAGAACCTTGAATATCAATTTGTGGTTGTGGAATTGGATAATACTCGTTCTTCCCAGCTGTGAATGTAGCTCCACCAAATTTGGTAACAAGGAACTGTCCTTCATAAGCCAGATAAGCATTCAGCTCTGTAGCCGCAACACCCCAACGGACCAGGTCAAAGAATCTGTGACCTTCCCCGGAGAGTTCTAATTTACGCTCAAAGCGAACTGCAGCTGTAGCAGAGGCTTTATCAGCAAATGCAGAGGCAGGATATTCAGAAATATTGTAATTGGCAGCATCAAGTCCAGTATCATACTCTTTTACCCAGTGCTGAGAATTTGCAGCTCTGGCACGAACCAGATTTACATACTCCCTTGCTTTCTCCAAGGAACCGGCTTCAACTTCGGCTTCTGCAGCCATAAGAAGAACGTCAGCATATCGGATAATGGTATAATTCATGGTAGCATATCCTCTTGTCCAGGAGCTTCCGTCTGTGAAAGAGTTTTCCTGAGACCTGTAATAGATGTACTTTTTTGGAGAGTAAGGTCCCGCATAAGGGAAACTTCTGATCCAGGCTGAACCAGGATGCTCTATCCAATCTAAATATGGGATTCCAATTCTCCCAATAGAATGATCAATTCTAGGATCTAAGAAACCGGCATCTTCTACAAAGGTTGATTCGTCATTTCCATCTATAACAACATGCACAAAGTTATTGGCAACCGCATTGGCAGGATCGTTATAGGATCCGTCCAATAATGGTAATCCACTGGCATCAGTACGGAATGAGTTGCCCAATTCAATACTTGGCTGGAAGAATCCACAGCAGTTACCAGGACCGTCAGGACCTGTGTTATACGGGTAGTTCAAATCATCAAAGTAGTTCGCATTTTGCGTGCTACCGGTGTTATTAGCAGATTCCACATCCATTACAGATTCCGCATGATTGTCATTTTCGGCATTATAGATCTGCGCATAATCCTCTATCAGGGCATATGGCTGACCGTCTGAAGTAACCCCATTGGCAATTACATCATCAAACCAAGTCTTAGCCTGAGAGAATTTACCCTGGTACAACATGGCTTTACCCATGTAAGCAGCAGCAGCCCATTTGTTCACTCTACCCGGACCGGTAACATCTGGAAGGTTATCGTAGGCGAATTGGAAGTCTGCTTCAATTTGCGGCCAAACATCCGGCGTATTGGGAATAGTAATAATTTCGGTTGCTGCAACAGTCTCGTCAAAGACGGGAACACTAAAGAAATGCTTTTTCAGATCAAAATAGAAATGACCGCGTAATAATCTGGCTTCACCTGCCAAACGAGCGGCATCTGCCGGAGTTACATCATCGGCATTCGCTAATGCTGCCAGTACCGCATTTGCTCTACTGACGCCTTCAAAACGCCCTCTCCAAAGGTTGTTCAAATCTCCCTGGGTGGCATCGTGCTCGTAACGTTGAACAGGATTGATAGAAGAATAATCTCCTGCATCTGTTCCTTTGTTAGCCTCTCCGCCCAAGATAGAACCGGTTACCCAATGGTTAGGTCCTTCAAAACGGTTCCCAAATACACCATTTAAGGCTGCATAGGTTCCGATAAGTAATCCTTCAATTCCATCTTTGGTACCTACCTGGGCATCCGCAAGGGAGCCGGTGGGTGCAATTTCCAGGAATTCATCGCTACATGAGATGGTCACTACCAGGAACGATAATGCCAGGATTGATAGTTTTTTTAGTTGATTCATGATTTTCATAGTTAAATTTTTCTTAAAGATATAAAAAGTTTATACATCACCATTATTCTTAATTGTTAAAGTCCTAATTCTACGCTAATTAAGTACTGAGGCGTAACAGGATAGTTACCAACGTCAATACCAAAGTTAGTGTCGGGTCCGGCAACAACAGGGTCTAAACCACTGTAATCTGTAATGGTCCATATATTATTGGCTGAAATTCCAAGTTTGAATGTTCTAAGACCCCATTTTTCTAACAGGTCCTGATCAAAGCTATAGGTAAATGCCAATCTTTGTAATCTCAAGAAAGAACCATCTTCCACATACCAGGAGTTTTCTGCACCACTGGTACTCAGGTTGGAGGCACTCTCCCAAATAGGAGCTGCAGCATTGTTCCCCAATTCCGGAGTCCATGATTGCTTGGCTCTAACGCCCTTGGCAGATCCTTCAAAAGTTCCGAAGAAATCAGTAAACCATTTCTGCTGGTTCCAGATTTCATTACCGATGGAAGCATACCAATACGTTTCAAACTCCAGGTTCTTGTATCGGAGGTTAATTGTAGCCCCACCTGTATAATCAGGTACCGCACTTCCAAGGAAAGTTCGGTCATCCGGGGTGATAGCGCCATCACCATTTACATCTTCATATCGGAACCTTCCGATACCGGCACCGTCCTGAGAAGGAGAACTGTCTACTTCCGCCTGGCTATTGAAATAACCGGCTACCTTGTATCCAAAGAAAGAGGAGATAGGTCTGCCCACAGAGTTTCTGATGGGTCGAATACCCCTATAAGAACCTCCATCAAAGAATTCAATTCCATCTGCCAGGAAGGTAATTTCATTGGAAAGGAAGGAGTTGTTCAACGTAACTTCAAAGGAGAGGTCTTCTGTAAAATTACCTCGACCAATAATCTGGAAATCTACCCCTTTATTACTCATACTGGCAATATTCACAGAAGGTGCTGACGCAAAGTTCCCTGTAACCCCTGCAAGTGGTACCTGGAATAACAAGTCTTCCGTATCTTTTTCCCACCAGTCGAGAATCAGTTCCAGTTTGTTGTCAAAGAAACTGGCATCAAAACCAATGTTGATCGTTGTACTGGTTTCCCATTTTGCATCGGGGTTACCAATACGGCTCTGCGCAAACCCTTCATTGGCTCCGCTATTCTGCCCGTCGATCGGATAGAATGTATTTCCTCTGTCTGAGGCAAACAAGGAGTACTGGTTGTTTGGATCCACGTTGTTGGAGTTACCCATTTGTCCCCATCCCCCTCTGATCTTCAGATCGTCGAAGATATTTTGGTCTTGCATAAATGGTTCCGCGATAATCCTCCATGCACCTGAAACCGCTGGGAAGGTACCATATCTGTTGTTTCCACCAAATCTTGAGGCGCCATCTCTACGAATTACACCGGTCAGGTAGTATTTCTCATCCCAGTTGTAATCTACCTTACCAAACAAGGAATAGAAATTCACCCCTTTAAATTGGTTACTGTTAACCACCGGACTTTGCACAACACTCAGATTCTGAAAGTCAAGGTCAGTAGAGAACGGATTGATACCGCTACCGCTCAAGTTTCTTCCTTTACCCGTGTTCAGGGCTTCTACTCCTACAAGGGCTTTTACCTTGTGCTTTCCGAACAGTCTTTCGTAGGTGGCGGTATTTGTCCAGGTCCATCCAAAGACATAGCCACTTCCTTCTGCAAAGAAATTACTGGCTTCAGGCTCGGAATCTCCAAGATACCTGAAGTTATAATCAAGAAAGTTATAGTTTAAATAGCGAAGTCCAATGCTGGAACGAATAACCAAACCATCTACCGGCTTTAGCAAAGCGTAGAGGTTACCAAAGGCCTGAGCCGAGTAACTTTGATCATCTCCGGCATTTCGTACCAGTCTTCTAACCGGGTTACGCGGGTTGTTAAAACCGGCGGCCCTTGTACTGGCATAACTGCCAAATTCGTCAAAGACAGGAATAATAGTTGGCATCCTGTAAGCCGATAATACTTCTGATTCATCATCAGCGATTCCTAATCCACCGTCACCACCTGCTTGTCCTACAACAGAACGGTAGGTAGCCTGGAAGTTCTCGCCCACACTCAACCAATCAGTTATATCCCATTCCGAGTTAAACCTTGCGCTATAACGCTCAAAGGAGTTGGATAATAGAATCCCGTCCTGGGACTGTCCACTTAATCCTAAATAGAAACGACCTCTGTCATTTCCACCATCTATTCCCAGGGATATCCTTGTGATAGGAGCTGGGCGCGTAATTTCTTTGTACCAGTTGGTACCTCTTAAATTAGGTCTGATTAAAAATACATTCTCAGGATCAGCTTCGTAATTTGCTGTAATCTGTGCCAGGTCTATGCTTCCAACTACTCCATTAGCTCCATCGGCATGCAGGTAATCCGGAATTCTTGGCGTTGGGTCACTACCGTATTGAGGATGTGTATACTGAGGCGTGGTACCTGTTGCAGCTGCATTATTTTCATAACCAATATGCGTATAGGTAGCCATATCCTGCGGGCTCAACATTTCAGGAGAACCAGCCACATTAGGATCTGTAATACCACTCTGGATATTCAGGGTTATTTCCGTTTTCTTTTCACGGCGTCCTTGCTTGGTAGTATAAACCACAACCCCGTTGGCAGCTCTTGCTCCGTAAATAGAAGCTGCGGCTGCATCTTTAAGTACGGTGGTAGAGGCAATGTCATCTGGATTTAAAAACTCCGTGTTATCTACAGGTACTCCATCTACAATATATAATGGGGAGTTACCGCCAAAGGCTCCGAATCCCCGAACCCTGATCTGGCTCGTGGTTCCTGGTTGTCCATTGGTTAATACTGTTACTCCCGCAACTCTACCTTGTAACTGCTGTTCTACGTTTCCTGAAGGGATTGCTGCTAGTTCCTCTGCTTTCACAATGGAGACTGCCGCTGTGGTTTCCCTTTTTGTTTCTGTGGTATACCCTGTAACGATAACTTCATCGAGGGCTAAACCTTCTTCAAGAACAACATTAATAGTTGTATCAGATCCTACGGTAACTTCCCTGGTGTTATACCCGGTGTAGGAAAAGACCAACACATCCCCGGCATTTGCAGTAATGGAATAGTTCCCATCAAAATCTGCCGATGCACCGGTAGTAGTTCCTTTGATGACCACATTAGCTGCGGGTAAAGGCACTCCATCACTATCCGTAATAGTTCCGGTAATGGTTTGTTGTAAGATTTCACTTGAGGTAATTTTTTTGAGACTTGCATCTGGCAGCGCGTAGGCTTGAGTAAGTGCAAGGCAAAGTAGCAAGGTAAATGCTGATTTCAGGAAAAGGATTGATTTCCGAACAAGAGCATTCGCTGGCTGGCAATCACGTGTTTGATTCATAACCGTTCGTTGTTAAGTTAGTTTTTAATTGTTGATAAATTGCTGAAATTTATACACTTAGCTTATGTCATGTTCCGAAAACGATTGCGAAAACCCCCCGAAAAATGTTAAGAAAATCTATAAATATTCGATAATATTAAGAAAATATTATTAATAATCTAAAGAATGCTCTTAGTTTTTTGACTTTTGGTAAACATATAATTAATTGGTATGAATTTGTTAAATATGGCTTGTTTGCCTGATATAAAATTTTATTCGGCTATTGATGGTTTTGCAACAACCCCTGGACTTTCCTGGGAAAAGGATTCCCTTTTTCACCCTTAATTGAGAATACTTGATTTATTTTCATAAATCCTTGAAGAAGATTTGGTGGTGTAAATACAAACCCTTTATATTTATATCAAACCAAGCTTTTTTATGCAAATAAAGGAATCTTCAAAAGTATACGACGCCATTGTAGTAGGTTCTGGCGCAGGGGGTGGAATGGCTACTAAAATTCTCGCTGATGCCGGACTCAAAGTAGCCGTTGTAGAAGCAGGGCCTTACTTTGATCCCAAGGACCCCGAACAGATGACGCAGTTAAAATGGCCCTATGAGTCGCCCAGGAGAGGTGCCGGAACCACCAGGGTTTTTGGCGAATTCGACATGGCCTACGGTGGCTGGGAAATTGAGGGGGAACCCTATACCCATAAAGATGGAACCAAATTCGACTGGTACCGCTCCCATATGTTAGGAGGGCGGACCAATCATTGGGGCCGTATATCACTGCGATTTGGTCCTAAGGACTTTAAGCATAAGGATGTGGATGGTCTTGGAGATAATTGGCCCATTGGGTACGAAGATGTAAAGCCATATTACGATAAGGTCGACAAACTAATTGGTGTCTTTGGCACTAATGAGGGCCTGCCAAACGATCCGGACGGTTTTTTTCTGCCGCCTCCTAAGCCGCGGCTTCATGAATTATTCTATATAAAAGGAGCACGTAAATCGGGAATACCTGTTTATCCCTCACGGATGTCTATGCTGACTAAAAAGATCAACGAAGAACGAGGGGTTTGTTTCTATTGTGGTCAGTGCTCAAGAGCCTGCCAGGTATATGCCGATTTTTCCTCTGGATCTTGCCTTATCTTTCCGGCCCAGAAGAATGGGGGGCAGGTAGACCTATATGTTAATTGTATGGTCCGGGAGGTAATCACCAACGAGGAGGGAAAAGCAACGGGGGTTTCATATATCAATAAGGAAGACCGCAAGGAGTATAAACTAAATGCCAAGGTGGTTGTGTTGGCAGCTTCTGCCTGTAGCTCGGCCAGGATCTTGTTAAATTCGAAAAGTAAACAACACCCTAACGGATTAGGAAATAGTAGTAACCTGGTTGGGAAATACCTTCATGATTCAACTGGTGCCAGCAGGGCCGGTTTTATACCAGACCTAATGAACCGTAAAATTTACAATGAAGATGGGGTAGGCGGGATGCACGTTTATTCTCCCTGGTGGCTCGACAATAAGGACCTTGATTTTCCGAGAGGCTATCACATTGAAGTATGGGGAGGTATGGGAATGCCCAATTATGGGTTTGGTTTTAACCCCAATGACTTTAATAAATTTTTCGGACTTCCTACCGGAGGCTACGGAGACAGTCTTAGGGCCGATGTTAAAAAGTACTATGGGTCTGTTCTTGGATTTGGCGGCAGGGGTGAAGCTATCGCCAGAGAGGATAATTACTGCGAAATTGATCCAACAACAGTTGATGAGTTTGGGATCCCGGTATTACAATTTCATTATAAATGGTCCGATTTTGAAAGGAAGCAGGCCAAACATATGCAGGAAACCTTTGAGGAACTTATCCATAATATGGGTGGGGAGGTCCTGGGAGACACCCCAACGAAAGAACAGGATTATGGTCTGTTGGCCCCCGGAAGGATTATCCATGAAGTGGGTACAACCCGAATGGGGGATGATCCGAAAAGATCTGTGGTCAATAAATTCCAGCAATTGCACGATGCGGACAACGTCTTTATTACAGATGCGGGGCCCTTTGTTTCGCAAGCGGATAAGAATTGTACCTGGACTATCCTCGCCTTGTCATGGAGGGCTTCAGACTATATTGTAGAACAACTTAAACAACAAAGTATATAATATGGATAGGCGCGAAGGAATAAAATCGATCATTCTTGGCTCCCTTGCAGGCAGCCTTGTAATACAGGGGTGTACCCCCGAAGGAAAAGAAACAGATAGCGGAGTAGCCCTAACCAAAGACGACAATCATTTCGGGCGCACGCCGGAAGAAAAAGAGCTGATTGAAAAAATCAATGCAGAACAGTTCTTTTCCGAGCACGAGATGGCTACCATAACCGTTTTATGTAATTTAATTCTCCCGCCTGTTGGAAACTTCGGTGGAATAGAAGAGGCTGAGGTTCCTGAATTTATGGAATTTATGGCAAAAGATATCCCCGAATTACAAACCTTGTTCAGAGGAGGGCTCATGTGGTTAGATCATAAAAGTAATACGGAATACAATCTGGAGTTCAAATCAGCAGAGGAATCCCAGCAAAAGGA
Organism: uncultured Eudoraea sp.; assembly: GCA_965365215.1. Taxonomy (GTDB): domain Bacteria; phylum Bacteroidota; class Bacteroidia; order Flavobacteriales; family Flavobacteriaceae; genus Lentiprolixibacter. The sequence continues at coordinate 9,217 of CBDUAW010000007.1, forward strand.
AATCTTGGATCAGATTGCATTTTATGAGCCGGAAATTCCCCTTGGGGAACAAGCCCTGGAGATCCAATTCTTCTCCCTGATGCGGAATTTGACCCTTACAGGCTATTACACCTCAAAGGTAGGGATCGCGGAATTGGGATATAAAGGTAATATGCCAAATGTTTGGGATGGTGTGCCCCAGGAGGTATTGGAACAACATGGGGTAGCCTACGAAGAAGAATGGCTTGCTAAATGCATAGACCAGAGCAAACGCGGCGTAATTGCCGAATGGGATGAAAATGGAAATCTTTTAACTTAATATACAAATCATGAAAAGCATAAAATACGCCTTTTGTTTGATAGTAATACTCTTCATCACTGTGCCGGCAATGGCCCAGGAGATCGGGTTGCAACTATATAGCCTGAGAAATCAGTTCAAAGAAGATGTTACCGGGACGCTAGATCTTATCGAATCCTGGGGAATTACCAAACTGGAAGGCGGGGGTACCTACGGGATGAGCGTGGAGGATTTCAAAAAGGAAATAGCGAACCGGGGGCTGGAGGTAGTAAGTGTGGGTGCATCCTACGAGGATTTACGGGATAATGTGGACAAAGTAATCCAGAACGCAAAAGACTTCAACGCCTCTTTTGTAATGTGCGCCTGGATTTCACATAAGGGCAATGATTTTACCATAGAGGATACCAAGAAGGCTGTTGAGGTATTCAACAATGCCGGGAAAAGACTAAAAGAAGAAGGTATTCAACTAGCCTACCACGCCCACGGTTATGAATTCCGGCCATACGGAGATGGCACTTTGTTCGATTATATGGCTGAAAACGCAAAGGACTTCGCCTTTGAAATGGACGTTTATTGGGTGCAGCATGGAGGTGAGGACCCTTTGGCACTTCTGAATAAGTATCCTGGTAAATTTATTCTGATGCACCTTAAGGATATGGAAAAGGGCCTAAAAGGGGATAACACCGGACATAGCGATGTGGAAACCAACGTGGTGCTGGGCACCGGGCAAATCAATATTGCAGGAGTGGTAGCTCGCGGGAAGGAACTCGGAATAAAATACATGTTTATTGAAGATGAATGTTCCAGGGTGGTAGCTCAGGTTCCAAAAAGCCTTTCCTATCTAACCCGAATAATGAAATAAGATGTCCCCAAGGCGGAATATATTCCTGCTTATACTTCTGAGCTTTTGCTTACCCGCATGTCAAAGCGGCATAAGCCCTGAGGAAGTACTTCCTCCCAATATCATTTGGTTGGTTGCCGAAGACCAGTCGCCTCAATTCTTCCCTATGTATGGGGATAGTACCATTGCACTCCCCAACTTATCGCAACTGGCCCAGGATGGGGTGGTATTCAACAATGCCTATAGTCCTGTCCCGGTTTGTGCCCCTGCCCGTAGCGCTATTATCACGGGTTTGTATCCCACTACGCTGGGAACTCATAACATGAGAACTTATAAAAAATGGAGCGAGGAAAACGAGCCTTCCATTGAAATACCCAATTATTCTCCGCTGGTGCCACAAGGAGTTAAAATGTTTACGGAGTATTTAAGAAAAGAAGGCTATTACTGTACTAATAATGCCAAGGAAGATTACAATTTCAGGGTACTGCCTTCCGCCTGGGATGACAGTAGTGATAAGGCCCACTGGAGAAACCCGACAGATAGCAAGCCATTTTTCTCAGTTTTCAATTTTGGAGTTTGCCATGAATCCGGAATTTGGCGTAATGGGGATAAAGAGCTATTTGCGGAGATTGATGCCATTAAGGTTCCGCCGTACTTTCCTGATACACCGGTAGTTCGTCATGATATGGCGGTAAATTACAGCAATCTTAAACGATTGGATGAACAAATAGGGGAGGTATTACAACAGCTAAAGGAAGATGGGCTTTATGAGAATAGCATTATATTTTTCTATGCGGACCATGGAGGGCCTTTTCCGAGGCATAAGCGAGCTCTTTACGAAACGGGAATAAAGGTCCCGTTAATCGTTAAATTTCAGGGCAATAAAAGAGGTTCAGAGGAGGATAGCAGAATGATAAGCTTTATAGATTTCGCCCCTACTGTATTGTCTCTTGCCGGGATTGAACCACCGAAAGTAATGCAGGGCATTGCCCATTTCGGGGAATACAAAAAAGACAAAGGACATCAATATATCTTTGCTACATCAGATCGTTTTGATGAGCAAACCGACCGTTTGAGGGCGGTGAAGTCTGAAGGATTTAAATACATCCGAAGCTATAAGCCTGAATTGCCTCATGCGCTACCTGTTAGCTACCGTGAACAAATGCCCATGATGCGCGAATTAAATACCCTGTTCCGGGAAGGGGCATTAAATGCTGATGCGGCTGCCTGGCTGAATGCCCCAAAACCTGAGGAGGAACTGTATGATTTAAAGAAGGATCCTTATGAACTGACGAACCTTGTCCGGCTGGCAGACTATCAGGATACCCTGATACATTTAAGAGGGGTTCTGAATAACTGGATAGACCTTACCAATGATCTGGGGAAATACCCTGAAAAGGAATTACTTGCTAAATGGTTTCTTGAAGGACCGCCAAAACTACCCTCTACGGAAATGCTGGAAAAAGATGGATTAATCCGCCTCACTAATGCAGTACACGACGCCACCTTGATTTGGAAACAGGAGAAGGATTCAGCTTGGACTATTTTTAAAGATCCTATCCCCGTCGGTCAATCATTCATGGCAAAAGCGGTTCGAATTGGCTATGAGGACAGTGAGCTTCTTTTGTACGAGGGATTATGATTTATTGTTTTTCCTTATTATGTTGATCAATCTTAAGTCCATAACGCTTTTCCCCGGGATGTGAGCTGCATATAAGGTTAAGGCGCCAGTTCCTTTTTTCAGATAAATAGAACCTGCTTTGAGTTTCCGAAAATCCTTTACGTATGATTCTATTCGGGCGACCCTATCATTTTCCATACCTGTTTCTGGAGGGTTATGGCCCGCGACAATATCAAAGGACAACTGCCTACCCTCAAACTCCAACATAACATTCGACCCTACATCCTCAACAGGGCAGGAATAATAAACCTCAATATCGTAATCGCCTTCAGCAAGTACTTCTATCTCCCATTTAATCTTATCAGTGGTAGAAGTCCAGTTGGTAAAATAGGAACAATTGGGAAATCGATTGCTGCGCCGAATATTGCCATGGGCTGTTCCATCCCTTGCCGGCAGTTGTGAAAATTCAAAATCAGGATGCCCCACAGTAAACGGGCGGAATTTCCGATCGCTGGGGGTGATCACAAATCGCTTCTTCCAATCCGCTTTTAGTCGGATCAGAGAATCTGTCAATTGTTTTTCTCTGGTCGAAATATCGGTTATTTGCCCGCGGTCAGTGACCATATCATACAGACTATTATTTTCATCCAAACGGTATCGTTGGGTCCGAAGGCTTGTTTTCCCACCCCAGTAGTTGACAATTGTTCTCGGTGGCCAGGAAGGCTGATCCTCAAACAAAAGGGGCCTCAGGCTCTGTCCGTCCAAAGGTTTTTCCGTTTTGGCCTCTATTCCCGCCAGCGCACACAGAGTTGGAAAGATATCTGGAGTAGCCGTTATCTGTTTTATGACTTTGCCTTTCGGAAGAACCCCTTTCCATTGTATAAAAAACGGGCTACGCACTCCGCCTTCGTCAACAGATCCCTTCCTGCCTCTCATGCCGCCGTTCCAACGCCAGCTGTTAGGTCCATTATCTGAAAGATAAACCAAAATGGTCTCCTCTTCAAGACCTAAGGTTTTAATCTTTTCAGCGATGCGACCTACGTTGTGATCAATATTTTCCACCATTGCGAGGGCTGCCCTTGTAAAATTAAAATCCTCCAGGTTTTCCGCGGAATGGCGTTTTGAAAATTCCTGCCCTTCAAATCGATTCCAGTAGGCTTCAGGAACCTGCATAGGGCTGTGAGGGGTGTTAAAGGGCAGAAATAAGAAAAAGGGTTGCTCCTTGTTTTTTTCTATAAACTGTAAGCCCCGGTTTGTAAGGTCATCAGGCAAATATCCCTGGCCAACCACCAGCTTTCCATTGTGCTCAAGTAATGGGCTGAAATAATTTCCCCAATGGCCTGAAGCGAAGCCATAAAAGTCTGAAAAACCGCGTGCATTTGGGTGGTAGGGAGGCTGCATCCCGTTGTGCCATTTTCCATAAATAGCAGTAGAGTATCCGGTATTTTGAAATACCTCGGCTAAGGTGGTTTCATCAAGGTTTAACCGCTCACCCCCTGCAGAGGTAGAATATACCCCAAGTTTTATAAAGTGCCTTCCCGTGAGTAACTCAGCCCGACTGGGAGAGCAGACCGGTTGAACAAAAAAGTTTTCGAAAGTCGCGCCGTTTTCTGCAATGCTGTCTATATTGGGGGTGCTGAGATTGGAATTTCCATGGAATGACAAATCGCCCCAACCCTGGTCATCGGCCATGATTAAAATAACATTAGGCTTGCGTCTTTCAACACTAACTTGTTTGGTATTACATCCTAAAAAGTAAATTAGAATAATGAGGCCCCAGAACCTATTCATGGGACGAGTCTTTTATGGCCAGGCCAACCATAGAATCGGCAGTGCCGTAGTATAGGAACCAGCGCTTTTTAAAGTAGACCAGCCCTTCTATAAAAGTGGTGCCCGCTTTGTATTGTCCGGTTGTTTCATGAGGGAGATCGGGACAAATAAAAGGAGATTCCAACCGTTCAATCACTTTGGTCGGGTCACTGAGACTAAACAAAACCTGCCCACCGCAATAGGTGCCTGGTGCAACTTTTTCGCTGGCCCCCTTCCCGCTCAGGTTCTTGCCATTATATAGTAATAAGATACCGGCATTTGTCAGTAAGGCCGGGGGTCCGGGTTCGGTTAAATGACTATCGAACTCCCCTAAAGTTGGCTTAAAGACATGGAGTAGCTCTCCATCATTGTTCAATTCAGGCTGCCAGTTGATCCCGTCATCTGAGGTGGCGAGATTGACGAAGAGTTCTCCCCAGTACATCAGGTATTTGCCGTTAATTTTTTTGGCTACCAATCGGTTGTTTTGAAGCTCTGTCACCATAGATCCGGATTTGCTCCAAATATTGAGAAACTTCCCCTCATATGCCTCTTTAAAGACCGGTCCATGCTTTACCCAGGTCTTTAAATCGCTCGAAGTGGCGGAGGAGAGTCGGGCAACATCCTGATTCCAGCTGGTATACAACATTACATAGGTGCCATCTTCGAGTTCCGTTACCCTTGGATCTTCAACGCCACCGGGGTAATCCCATTTGGCATAGGCGTCCTGATCAGGAAATAGTACGGGTTTCGGGTATTTTGTAAAATTAATCCCATCGGTGCTGTAAGCCAGGCCAATTCTGGAAGTACGACCTCCTAGAACTGCCTTTGGATTGTCCTCTGCCCTGAAGAGCATATAGACAGTATCATTTCGGACAATTGCCCCTGGATTAAATACATCTGCTTTTTGCCATTGTACACTTTCCTTTTTAACCGGACAGTTAAAGGTAAAACTGCTGTCTGCAGTCATTATCGGATTCTTCGCAGGCTTCTCAAAGCCGGTAAGCCAGATTTCCTGAGCGTTGAGTGTAGTACCGCCCATAAAACAAAACAGGCACAGCAATAGACTACGATATTTGAATATATTCATAGTGGTAAATTAGGAAAATTAAGGCGTAATCAACGAATTTATTTCTTTAACTTTCCTATTGCAATTACAGCGAAATGAAAAGTTACTTCCCTTTAAGGATTTTTGTATTAGCAATGGGTTTAATGCAAATGAGCTGTGCTGATCAAACTAAAAAGAAGTCCCTGGAAAAAGAAACCCTGACTATGGTATTTCCTGGAGACTCCTGGGATGAAGAAGAGCCTGAGGCCCTTGGTATTGATCCAATACAATTGCAAAAGGCATTGAATTATTTGGCTTCAGAGAGCGGAGAAGATGGCCTGGAAGAGGTAATGGTCATCAGGAAAGGATATTTAGTCTATAAGGGCGATAGTATTTATAAGAAACACAATATCTACTCGAGCAGCAAGAGCTTCACTAGTACTATTTTGGGATTATTAAAAGATAAGGGCATTGTTAGTGAGGAAACTTTTGCCAAAGAAATTGATCCGGAGTTGGCGGCCTACTACCCGGAGGTGCAACTCAAGCACTTTGCCAGCATGACTTCAGGCTACAGCGCTAAAGGAGATAGCAGGTGGGATGAGCCTAGCAAAGACTGGTCATGGACACCTTTTAAGCAAGATTCCGCCTTATTTGCTCCTGGAACTGCTTTTGCATACTGGGATGAAGCACAGATGATGTTTGGCAGGTTGCTAAGTATTAAATCAGGAAGAACGCTTAAGTCGGTTTTCGATGAGGGCATCGGCAATAAAATTGGGATTGGGAAATATGAATGGTGGGGAGATGAGGAGTACAATGGGATTTTTCTGAACAATGGCTGTACCGGAGTAACCATAAATGCAGAACAATTAGCGCGCTTTGGGCATTTCTACCTGAACAAAGGACGTTGGAATGGAGAGCAACTTTTATCAGAGGCATGGGTAACGGCAGCAACTAAAAATCAGGTTTTTACGGAGCATGTGGCGGATACTGACCGCAGCAATGTGGATGGCCGGGGTTGTTATGGATATAATTGGTGGGTGAACGGGAAAATGCCCGGGGGAGAATACCATATGCCCAACGCCCCAAAAAGCCTTTATTATGCAAGCGGCCTGCACAACAATATGTGCTTTGTAATCCCCGAATGGGATATGGTATTTGTTAGGAGAGGAGAAGATGGCAATCCGGCAAAGGGCAAGCCCTTTGTTTATAATGAATTTTTTAAACGACTTAGCCTAGCTATTAACGACTTAGAATGAAACAGTTTTTATTGATTTTTATAGTAGTCCTTGTGGCTTGTAAGGAAAAACCATCTGGGAGAAATGTCAAAAAAATTTTAAAAACCCCGCCACCTGAGCTTGCATCAGACACCCTATCTTTGATAGAAGAGCCCAAATCTCTAAAACCTCTGGAGGAACTTGCAGATACTACTTTTATACTATTAGCTGATTATAACTCAGATTTTGAATTTGATATACGCTATGCCACTAAAAATAATTTTCTCGATGCCAAGGTATACGAATGTGCTGCCTGCTATACACGTGTAAAAACCGCAAAGGCCTTAATAAATGCCAACAAGGAATTTATGAAACATGGCTTTCGTATTAAATTCTTTGACTGCTATCGCCCTAATTCTGTACAACACAAAATGTGGGCTATTGTCCCGAATCCGCAGTATGTGGCAAACCCAGTTAAGGGTTCCATACATAATAAAGGAGGTGCCGTTGATATAACGCTCGTGACCTTAGATGGGAAGGAAGTGGATATGGGCACGGACTTCGACTACTTTGGTAAAAAGGCCTACCATGATAATACGGATTTACCTGCCCATATTCTTGAAAACAGGCGTCTTTTAAAACAGACTATGGAAAAACATGGTTTCTGGTCCATAAGAACAGAATGGTGGCATTACAATCTTACTGCAGCTTCCGCGGATCCTATTGCCGACTTCAAATGGGCCTGTCCTTAGGGATTTAATATGCTCCTTTTAAAACAAGTCAGGATGGGGATGCAGCCAGGGTTCCCGGTAAGGCCGTTGCAACAAGGCCGTAGCCTCCTTGTCATTTACTACAATTCTATTCTGAGGGTCATAATGAAGGGGTCTGCCCAATGACATCGACATATTGGCCAGGATACAGCTTGCTGAAGAGATATGCCCTTGCTCTATATCTGCCACCGGTTTGGTCTTTTTGTCAATTGCTGCCAGGAAATCGAGCATGTGGTAGCGGGTAGCAGGTGCTGCATGTAATTCAATATCTTTTTCTGTTACATCTTCGGGAAACTTTTCCCTTTCATATAGCACATCTTTGTGAATCTTACTACCGTCTCCCCGTGGTTCAAAATCATATTGCATTACGCTTGCAGACAAGGTTCCTTTCTCGCCAAATAATTTAAATGCCCAGGGATAATCCTTATCAACTGGAGAGCCCCAACTTCTGTGCTGCCAGACACATGTGAGATCTTCATACTCAAAAATTGCTGTTTGTGTATCAGCGATATTCGATTTCCCCTCTTTCTGGACAAAAATTCCTCCGTGGGAACTGATCTTCTGTGGCCAACCCAGGTCCAGCATCCATCTTACCGTGTCTAACATATGCACACACAGATCTCCCATAATTCCGTTGCTGTATTCCATAAAAGTTCTCCACCACCGCTTGTGCGGTAGCCCGTCATAAGGTCTTAATGGTGCCGGACCAGTCCACATTTCGTAATCCAGGAAGTCCGGTACTGGCTGAAGGGGTGGATTTCCATTGGCCCTCATATGGTAATAACAACACATTTCCACATGTGAAACTTTCCCGAGCAGTCCTTTGTCGATAATATTTTTTTTCGCTTCTATTATGTGTGGGGTACTCTTTCGCTGAGTACCAACTTGCACCACTTTGTTATAATGGCGAGCTGCAGCCAGCATAGCCTCTCCCTCCATAACATCAACACTAATGGGTTTTTGAACATACACATGAGCTCCCGCTTTAAGAGCATCGATAGTTTGAAGGGCATGCCAGTGGTCTGGCGTTCCGATCAGTACAATATCCAGGTCTTTCTCAGCCAACATTTTCCTATAATCTCTGAACAATTTGGGCTTCTTTCCAGATTTCTGCCTGAGGGATACCAAGGTCGCCGCTTCGTCCAGGAGTTTCTTATCCACATCGCAGAGGGAAACTACTTCAATCTCAGCTACCTGAATAAGTCTGAAAAGATCGCTTTTACCATACCAGCCCGTACCAATGAGGCCCACACGCCAAGGCTTCAGGGGATTCATTAGTTCAAAGCCGTACAATCCAAACGAAGACAGTACTGCAGCAGCAGTTGCCCCTTTTAAAAAATTCCTTCTATTGATATAAAAAGCCTGGTTTTTCATAATAGCGTAAAATTGGAAGTAAATTATCTATGGTCTATTAAAGATATCGATTAATTTTTTTTTAGACTTTAAGGCAATGAACCACAATGAGCCTATCATTTAGGTCTTTGGTGAAGAACAGATAGTCTTCCCCGCCTGATTTAATGCGATGTTTTTTGCGTAGCTCAGCTACCGAAAGTGGGAAATTGCGGGTGCTTACATTAGCTTTTTCAAAACGGAAGCCCTTGGAGTATGGGCTAACTTCCTCTATTTTAAAGGATCTGCCTGGAAAATTCCTGAGAGTTTCAGAGGTGTACAAATGGCTGTGTTTGTGTAATTTGCACAGCTGCAGTCGCTGGCTGATCATCTTAAATGCCCCTGCCTTCAAGATGGCAGCATTAGGTTCGTAAAGGAATTTCAAAGGAGCGCTGTTGGTTACCTGAGCCAAATGCTCATCCGGGATGGTGAATCTGAACGAATCCTGTTCATCCTTCTTTATATTCAAGGCAATGATTTCGGGGGCAGAATCGAAGTCTTTCTCCAAAATCCAAAGTAGTTCTTTCACTTCGTTCCGTATGGCGACTATATGAATTTCTTTTACATACTTCAGTACTTT